>JACZYA010000238.1 GCA_022571295.1 Acidobacteriota bacterium
GGATCGTTGGCGTCGCGCCGGATGTGCAAAGTGGGCCGAATGGGTCAACAGGGCAGTTTCGGCACAATTAAATCCAAGCACCGACACTGTTTACCGCGAATCGGCTCAAGTGGGCCAAAAAAGAATGGTTTTGACACAGTCGGCGTTGACTTGCCTGCGGGCGCGGCCTAGTTCGCGGGCACCAACTGGGCCATTTGGACGGCCTGTTCTTGCTGGCGGAGACGTTCCATCACACCGGCTCGTACTCGTTGGCCCTGCCCAGGCGTGAAAAGCAGATCGCCCATGCCAGCGCGGTCCCAGTCTTTAGGACGGAATACAGCGCGCATGAGTCCCCGACGAGAATGACCTGTCGACGCCAGCAGCAGGTGACCGATTTCATGAGCTGCTGTGTGGCCCAGAATCAGCTTTCGCGGCAGACGCAGGGCCTTGGCAACTTCCTCCAGGCCGTCGTAGAAAATGGCGGCGTAGGTGCCACCGCCACCGTTCTTGGGAAGCACGCTCAAGCCGCAGGTGTTGTGCCGCAGGGCCGCACGGGCAGCCCGATTTGGACGAACGATTCTCAGTACCAGATCACTGGGGCCTAGGGATTGACGGCACGCAGGATTCTCCTCCACAGTGACCCCGTAACAATCCAGCCATACGACCTCCACTCCCGCTTTGCGTAAGATTTTCCCTGCTTCTCTTTTTGCCCCAGCCAGTGTTCGGGGCCGAACCTGAGCGTAGTCGTACACGCGCAAGGTGATTTTCAGGCTCGGATTCGCTTCGCCGGTTGATGCTGTCTCGGCCAAGCCCGGCGTGCTGGCGATCAAAAGAAAACTCAAGGCTAAGAAATTTCTGACTGTCTTGGTCATGGCGTTCACCTCCGCGAATCGCTTGGTGACGCCGACCTTCGGCCAGGGGAGCTGCTACCTCAATTGATCGCAGGTGACTTGGGAGGGAACCGTCGGTGATCTGCTAACCCCTTGAACCCAAAGAGGGTTCAGCCAGAAATGCACTGCCCAGGTGGAGCTTTGATCGGAGTTGGCTGAGTGGTACACTCTCGGGCAAGCAGGGGGGCTTCGCGGTGGAAGAATCAAACCGTTCCCTACGGGGTATCCGCTTCGGGGTGTTTGAAGTGGATCTACGCAGCGGGGAGCTGCGCAAGCAGGGCCTGAAGATCAAGCTCCAGGGACAACCGATTCAGATTCTGGCCCTATTGTTGGAGCGTCCGGGGGAACTGGTCACCCGGGAGGAGCTGCGGGAGAAGCTCTGGCCCGCCGATACCTTCGTGGATTTCGAGCATGGCCTCAACGCCGCCATCAAGAAGCTGCGGGCGGCGCTGGGGGACTCGGCCGACTCGCCCCGCTTTGTGGAGACGCTTCACCGCCGCGGCTACCGCTTCATCGCGTCAGTAGAGGGCCTGGGTGCGACGGTTCGGCCCCCCGAGATTGTGCGGAAGCCCGCAGCCCCACTCGCAGCCGGAGTCCACCGCCGAAACGCTTGGGTTGCCGCCCTCACTCTAATGGCATTGGTGGCCATGCTATTCGGCTTGAATGTAGGCGGCTGGCGGGAGCGACTGCTGGGAGGAGTTGGGCCCGTCCCCATTGAATCCCTGGCGGTGCTGCCGCTGGAGAACCTTTCGGGCGACCCCGAGCAAGAGTACTTTGTGGATGGTATGACCGACGCCCTGATTAGCGACCTGGGCAGAATCAGGGCGCTGCGGGTGATTTCCCGGACATCAACGATGCAGTACAAGGAAACGCGTAAGTCACTGCCGCAGATTGCCCGGGAGTTGAACGTGGATGCCGTGATAGAAGGGTCGGTACTGCGCGCCGGCAAGCAGGTGCGGATCACGGTGAAGTTGATGAGGGCGGAGCCGGAACAGCAGCTGTGGACCCAGAGCTACGAGCGTGACTTCAGCGAGATCCTGGCTTTGCAGCGTGAGGTAGCACGGGCGGTTGCCCGCGAGATCAAGATCGCATTGACGCCGGAGGAGCAGGCGCGCTTGGCTATCGCCTCCTCGGTAAACCCCGGTGCCTATGAGTCCTATCTCCGGGGCCGCTACCACTTGGCGACAGAAACAAATGACGGGATGGAGCTGGCCATCGAGTACTTCCAGCAGGCCCTCGAGAAAGATCCGAACTACGCGCTCCCATACGCCGGGTTGGCCGAAGCCTACCAAATGGTAGGGTCGCGGGGACTACTACCGCGAAGCGCAGCGATCACAAGAGCGAAAGCAGCAGCCGAGAAAGCACTGGAGATGGATCCCGCGCTGGGAGAAGCTCACTATTCGCTCGGATTCATTCGGTACTGGTCTTGGGACTGGTCAGGGGCCGAGAGAGCATTCAAACGCGCGATTGAGCTGAGCCCGAGCAATGTCCACGCTTACAGGTGGTACTCACAGTATTTGATATTGTTGTGGGTCGGTCTGAAGAATCCATTGCCCTGAGCAAACGCCTCGTGGAGATTGACCCCCTCTCGCCCGCTACGCACGTCAGCCTGGGAAACCGTTACGTTTTTGCACGCCGCTATGACCGAGGAATCGAGCAATGCCGGAAGGCCCTAGAGTTAGATCCAAACTTTGCTCCGGCCCACGCCCACCTTTATAGGGCTTATCTGGCCAAAGAGATGTATGAGGAAGCCATCGCAGAGATTCAAAGAGCTGTAGACCTGTCCGGGGGCTGGCCGAAACATGACCTGGCATACGCGTATGCAATGGCGGGCAAGAGAGACGATGCGCGAAAGATACTCCATGAGCTCATAGAAGACTCGAAGCGTGGGGTTGTTGAGTTGAGTGGCATAGCACGGATTTATGCTGCACTGGGCGAAACGGATCAGGCGTTCGGCTGGCTGGAAAAAGCCTATGAGGACCACGAACACTGGTTAGTAGCCCTGAAAGTGGACCCTATGTTCGACAGCCTGCGCTCCGACCCGCGCTTCCAAGCCCTACTTCGCCGCATGAACTTCCCTGAAGACTAGGTGATTGGTTGACTGGTTGATCGCGTGACGGGTTGGTCAGTCAGATGGAAGTATCGCTGCCAGTCTTAGCGGTGCCGAGGTAGCGGAGGATGAGCAGCGTAATATCGTCGCCCTGGAGGGCGCCGCGGGTGAAGTCGGCCACCGCCGCCAGGATGGCGGCCTGGAGCTTTTCGACCGTGGCGCCGGCGTTGCGCGCCACCACCTCCTGCAAGCGCTGGCTGCCGAACTCTTCTTCCTGCGCATTCATCGCCTCGGTGATGCCGTCGGTAAAGAGCACCAGCGTGTCGCCGGGTTGGAGCGCATAGGAAACGGTCTTGAACTCCGCCTCCGGAAGCAAACCAACCGGGAGAGATCCCTCCGTAAAAGGA
>JACZYA010000081.1 GCA_022571295.1 Acidobacteriota bacterium
GTCCAGGCGCGGAATTTCTTGGCTCCAACATAGAGCGAATTCGGGGGCTTGACCTTGCCCTCGCGCAGCCAACGCTCCAACGTTATTTTGGCGATGCCGGCAAGCTCAGCGACTTGTAGTGTGGATAGTCGTTTGAGGTGCGGCCTCTTTCCCATAGAAGGTATAGAGTATCATATTCCACTTCGGTGGTCAAGGAGGAGATCGTCATAATCCTAAGAAAATAGGCTAATTGGGAACCAAAGGGTAGGCATTCACCGTACAATCTCTGTACATTATCGTTTTCGCCAGAGCGTATCCCCTAGTCTTAGAATGGGTTGCGGGCACAGCAGGTGTACACTACTCCAACGCAAGCCCCAAACGGGACATCGAAAACGAGGGAAGGGGGCCTGCAATTTTCCTGTATTTCGCCGCCTTATTACTAAGTAGAGAGCCGCTCACGCTCGTGCTTCAGAAGCTCGGTCTCGGCCGCCGCCACGCTCGGGGGAAAGAGCGCGGCTCTCGCTCCTAGTTCTGCTTCATCCTTCCAGCGGTAGTACAGGTTGGGCGCAATCCCGTAGCGTCGACAGGTTTCGGCGATGTTCCCGCTCCGTAGTCCTTCCCCTACGATCTCCCACTTCTCCTCCGGGGTCCGTTGCACACGCGCTTTCCTGGTCATGGTTGCCTCCTGTTGGAGGCCCTGATCATACTTAGGTAGCGTGTCCAGTTTTAGAAGGGAGCACTACACAGTCGACTGAAACCCACTCCTTGAATCATGCCAGGCAGGAGAGCATGGAATGCCGCCTGATTGACGCCATAAGATGTAACAGCAGGATGCTGCGCAGGTGTTGTAAATCCGGCTGCACTTAGATACGCTCGTGGGCTCATCCGAGTGGTGGGAGAGTCCGTTGAGGAGTAGCATTCCGTAATTCGACACAATCTTTCCCCCCTACTGGTCTTCCAAGCGTGCCAAAACGATTTCGTTCCGATTGAACTGGATGAAGGCACCCCGGGTGAGTTCTTTCTTGAGAAGCGCGGATTCCCCGAGATTGCGGATAAACCTACCGACGTGAGTATACTGACCCGACTCGCGGAATTGTCTGAGGCCTATGGAACCCAGATCAAGGTCGACGCCAGCGGTGCTTGGATCGAGTTGAATCGATGACTACAGCCGAGCAAGCAGTTGAGTTGTGAAAGAAACCAACTGAATATGACATCGGAACAAACAGCCGCGGAGCAGAATCTGCCGGGCCCCCAGTTTACCGCGACGTTCACGAATCGACTTCGAAGGAGAATCATGTCTAGCGAGATCAACCCGAAGTTCCCGAAGTTCAGTCTGAGTCTGCTTCTGTGCTTTCTCTTTCTGCCTGGAACGGCCTCGGGGCAAAACGGCGTCGAAGTTCTTCTGAAGGAAATGCGGTGGCGAAATATCGGGCCCGCCAACTTTTCCGGACGCATTGTTGACGTCGAGGCCTTGGATCGAGACTTCCGCCACGTCATCGTAGCCTCGGCCTCGGGCGGAGTTTGGAAATCCAAGAATGCTGGCACAACTTGGAAACCTATCTTCGAAAACTACGGTAGTGCGTCCATAGGAGATGTAGCCATCTTTCAACGCAAACCCGAAATACTCTGGGTCGGCACAGGCGAAGCCAACAACCGAAACGACGTCGGCTGGGGAGATGGAATCTATAAGTCCACCGACGGGGGGAAAACCTTCCAGAACATGGGGCTGCGCGACACTTATCAAATTGCCCGCATCGTTACACATCCGAATGACGAAAACACTGTTTACGTCGCTGCGATAGGAAATTTGTGGGGCTACACCGGTGATCGCGGTCTGTTCAAGACGGCGGACGGTGGAAAGACCTGGCGCAAACTTGCCAACGGCCTCCCCAACGACGGCAAGACAGGGGCAACCGACGTTGTAATGGACCCCCGCGATCCCGACACCCTTTATGTGGCGTTCTACCAACGACTCCGTCGACCCTGGCGTTTCGACAGCGGCGGTCCGAATGGCGGGATTTTCAAGAGTACAAATGGAGGAAAGAGTTGGAAGAGACTATCTCGCGGTCTCCCGCAGGGCGACACAGGGCGAATCGGCCTGGCCATCTACCGGAGAAACCCCAAGATCCTCATGGCCATCATTGAACATGGTTTTCAGCCTCGCGAAGACGACCCCGATTACTACGATCTGAAAAAGCTTGGCACCGGCATCTACCGATCCGAAGACGGCGGCAAGACCTGGACCTTTGTGAATCGCTACAACAACCGCCCCTTCTACTACAGCCAGATTTTCATCAACCCCTCGGATGACCAGAAAATCTATGTACTTACAACGACCATCCGGCTTTCGGAAGACGGGGGCAAGACCTTTGCCGTGGGCGGACTGAATTTCGAAGGGGGACTCGATTACCACGCCATGTGGATTGACCCCACAAACAGAGACCGCTTCTACATCGGGAAAGATAAAGGTCTTACGCTGACGCACGATCACGGTGAAACCTTCATCCTGTTTGACAACCTGCCGGTCGGCCAGTTCTACGCCATAGGCGTCGACATGCGCGATCCGTACTACGTCTACGGGGGCACGCAGGACAACGGTACCTGGGGCGGACCGCATTTCAGCAAGGACGTTCGCGGCACACTGGCCGACAGTTGGTGGAAGCTTCATTGGGGCGACGGAATGTTTGTCCAGGTTGATCCCACCGACTGGCGCGCAGTTTACACAGAGGCGGAAAATGGAAGTTTCCGCCGCTATAACGCCGAGACTCGCCGAGTAGAGTCCGCCCGGCCTAGTCCCAATAATATTGTTAACTACAGCGATTTTGTGGAAGGAACCCCAGAGGTGGATAGGAAAACTCGACTGCCGGAGCAATTCCGGTTTAACTGGAGGTCGCCTCTGGTCATGTCTCCTCACAATCCAAGAGTGCTTTTCCTCAGCGGCAATCATCTGTTCAAAACGATAGACGGAGGCTACCACTGGCAGGTAATCAGCCCGGATCTTTCCAACAATGAACCTAACAAAGTGGACCGCGAATCAGGCGGTATGACGAGGGATGTCACCGGCGCCGAAGAGCACGGCACCATAACAGCCCTGTCAGAATCACCCCTGCTCCCGGGGCTAATCTGGGCCGGCACCGACGACGGCAACCTGCAAGTCACCCGAAACGGAGGTACCACTTGGACCAATGTCCGCGGAAACGTGCCGGAGGTCCCTGAAAGCATCTGGGTGAGTTCTGTGGAAGCGTCACATTTTTCCGCGTGCACGGCCTATGTCACCTTTGACGGCCACCGCAGCGGAAACTTCTCCACCTGGGCCTTCGAAACAACGGATTGTGGTGAGTCGTGGGTCAACATCACCAACAATCTTCCCGAGGGGAATTCGTTATATGTTATTCGGGAAGATTTCAAGAACCCGAAGCTGCTGTTCACAGGCTCAGAGTTTGCCGTTTTTGTTTCACTCGACGGCGGGAGAACATGGCATCCACTGATGAACAACATGCCCACGGTGGCGTTTCACGACCTGGTCATTCATCCTCGGGATGGCGACTTGGTGGCAGGCACCCATGGTATCGGAATCTGGATTCTGGACGATATCACGCCACTGCAACAGTTGACCGACGAAGTTCTGGCCTCAAAGGCCCACATTTTCCAGCAGCGGCCCGCCACCATCTGGGAGGATCGCACTCGGGGTGGCGTGCGCGGCCACTTCTTCTTTGCAGCCGAAAATCCTCCCTACATACCCAAGCGGGAGAACATTGTCCGCTCGAAACTGATCAGCGGGGGCCTGATCAACTATTATCTCCGGACTCATGCGGAAGGCGAGGTTGCCTTAGTCATTTCTGACATTGAAAACAAGCGTAAGCGAACCCTCCGGGCCTCGTCGGAAGCCGGGATCAACCGCGTCCTGTGGGACTTGCGGTTCGACCCGACAGAAGAACAAACCCAGGCATTTGTCGCTCGTTTGGAGAAATTGATTGACCGCATCACCGCCTTGCCGCAACTTTCTTCGGAGCAGAGGCAAGTGCTGTCGAAGGCACGAGCGAGCCTTGCCGCGGCGACGCATGACGAGGACCTCAACCTTATCCTGGATGGATTGCAGGAGGAATTCGGCTCATTAAGTATCCTTCGTCGAGCCTTCCGGGGACGGTTACGGGGCGAGCCAGCCTCGCCTGGGAAATACCTGGTGCAACTTCATGTCGGGGACGAAATCTACCCAGGAACAATTACTGTTCGCTCCGACCCCATGCTACCAAGTTCGAACTGATCTTCCGGCTGCGGCGATGTGCTGGCCCGGGGGACGCAACCTTCCCTCGCGCTTGGCTAGCCAGCTTGTACGCCGGGAAAGAAGTACATGGGGACGTCCTTGGCCGTCCGCAATCCCGCCTTGAGGTCAGACAATGTGGGGAGACAGTTTACGGCAACGGCTGCAGTGGACAGGAACCGCCTGTGGCTTCTATTACGAGGTGCGCGCTTGCTGTTCCGAAATCTTCTCCGCATCTTGTAATCGATTGCAGGTGATTTTCCGGTTGTGGACCTTCCTGTTTGATCGACAAAGGTTTCAGCCCAACAAGATGGGCCATGGCTTGTAGGCACCATACCGCAAGCGTGAAGGCTGGACTGCGCGTAGAACTTGGAGCTTGATATTGGACTCCATGAGTAACTAACCTGGGTCTCGTTAATTCTCTCTAGGAAGGCAAGGAGGGCCCTATGAAGAAGGCAAAGTTGATTCTCCTTCTCGGAGTGTTGGTGACAGCGGGTAGGGCCGCTTCCCTCGACTGGACTTCATTCCCTGCCGCTCAGAGTGAACAGGATAGACAGTCGGTCAACCTCGTGATCCGGAACGGGCGAGTGATGGATCCGGAAACGGGCATTGATGCAGTGCTAGCCGTGGCGGTCAACCAAGGGCGGATTGTGGCGCTAGGCGAGAAGGCAGGGAAACTAAACGGGCGGCGCGAAATCGACGCCCGCGGACTCGTTGTGGCGCCGGGCTTTATTGACTTGCTGGCGCGGCTGACCCCGGACGAGGAAAGCCAGCGCTACAAGGTGATGGACGGGGTGACAGCGGTGTTCAACATGCACGGTGGTCCGGTGGACATCCCCGGCTACTTTGAGAGCTTCGCCCAAGCTGGCGGTAGCTACATCCACTACGGGACCACGGTGGGCCACAACCCGCTGCGACGGGCGGTGGACGCCAGCGATCGCAATGAGCCCGCCACCCCAGAACAGATCTTGCGGATGAAGTCTCTAGCAGCGCAGGCAATCGGCGAGGGCGCTGTGGGCGTTGGTTTCGGCGTCAACTATGTGCCCGGGGCGAGCTATGAAGAGGTGCTAGCTCTGTTCGAAGTTGCCGCCGAGCACGGCGTGCCCTGCCACCTACATGTGCGCTACAAAGGGTCAATCTTCCCGGAGACCATTGTGGCTGCCTTGCAAGAAGTGATCACCGCAGCGGCAGTAACGGGGGCTTCGGCCCAAGTGGTGCACTTGGGCTCATCGGCGGTGGGTTCGATGGACGTTGCGCTGAAGATGATCGACGGTGCCCGCCGCCACGGGATTGACATCACAGCTGATGTCTACCCCTATCTGGCCAACTCCACCAATCTGGCCTCGGCCATCTATGAACCCGGCTGGGAGGAGCGCTTCGGCGGCATCACTTATAGCGATATCCAACTGGTGGAAACCGGCGAGCGCCTGACTAAGGAAACCTTCGAGAAGTACCGCAAGGAAGGAGCGCAGATCATCACCCACTTTATCCCAGAAGAGGAGGTCATCGCCGCCTACCAGAACCCTCATGTCTTGGTCGCGAGTGATGGCATCATTCGCCGCGGCAAAGGACACCCGAGAGGCGCCGGGGCGTTCGCGCGTTTCTTGGGCCGCTATGTGCGCGAGAAAAAGACGGTGCTGTTGATGGAAGGACTGCGCAAGATTACCTTGCTGCCGGCGCAACGCCTGGAGCGAGCGGCCCCAGCGATGAAACGCAAGGGGCGGGTGCAGGTGGGCGCCGATGCCGACCTCACCCTCTTTGACCCCGACACCATCATCGATCGTGCCACCTACGAGAACCCGGCCCAGTATTCCACCGGCATCCATTACGTGCTGGTGAATGGGGTGGTAGTCGTCGATCAGGGCATGCTGGTGGAACACCTTAAGCCGGGTCGTGCCATCAAGTATGAATCTGTGTGCAATTTCCGCCCGGTATCCAAGAGACTGCGCCCCGCGGGGAACCAATCCGAAATCGATCGCTAGGTGCCTGGCGCTGGAGAGGCGCTCGACCTGGCCAATGAAGGTGTCAAAGCAAGGCTTGACGACGTCGCGGGCTGCCAATCCCTTCGACGAACCCAAGCGCTAGCTCGACTATTTAGTCAAGCCGGCGCGGCGATTCCTTCCTCCTGCCAAGCAACTGCAGACCATAAAAGCCCGCACCGACAGCCAAGGCTATCCCTCCCATCTTCAACGAGTAAGCGTCCGCTCCCGCTATGATGGTCAGTGAGCCGACCAGAGCTAGCACCGGGATGGTGGAGCCCCAAGGCAGTTGCCAGGAGCCCGGCAAAGGACCTTGTTTGCGGCGCAGCAACGGAATCGACGCACAGGTCGCTGCATAGAAGATCAGACGAGCTACGGCACTGACCGCTGCCATCTGAATAAAGGTTCCGGAGAGAGCGAGCCCCAACGCGGCTCCAGCGTACACAGCGATCGAAAAATCGGGCGTTCGAAAACGGCGCTGCACGTGGGCGAAAATCTTGTGCAACTGTTTGCGTTCACCCAGCGCATAGGTTACCCGCGGACCGGCCAGCATGGTGCCCGCATTGGCACCAGCGATGGAGATCAAACCTCCGACAGCGATCAACGTACCGCCTACCGGCCCCAGGAAGCCGGCGGCCGCATCCGCCAAGGGGGTATCCGAGCTAGCCAAGTCGGGCGAGGTGCCAACAACCACCACCTGAACCAGAAAGAAAAGAGCGCACGCCAGCCCAATGGTCATCAGCAGCGCTTGCGGCACATCTTTTCTGGGGGATTGCGCTTCGCCGGCTGGCAGCGAGATGAGTTCGTAACCGCCAAAGGCAAACATCAGCAGGAGAATGGCCTGTCCGAAACCACCCAGCTTCATCTGCTGGAATCCCGTGAAGCGCTCTCCATCCACAAAAAAGAGACCCAATAAAATGAAGAGTCCCAGTGGTGCCAGTTTCCCAACCGTAAACAAATTAATAGTCCAGGAACCGTAGCGTACGCCCCAGATGTTGATACCTGCCAACAAGCCAATCGTGGCCGTCAGCACCAGAATGCGCCCCGCGCCCTCGGTCGCCCCCGGCCAGAAATAGCCCAGGTAGAGCGCCAGTGCATTGGCCAGCGCCGCCTGGCTGGCCACGCGCGTGAGCCAGATCATCCACGCAACTTCGAAGCCGACGAGCGGCCCGAAGGCCTCACGCGCATAGAGATACGGCCCGCCGGCCTTTTGGAAGCGGCTCCCGGCCTCCGCAAAGCAGAGAACAATCAGGGCATTGACGAACCCGGCCGCAACCCACACCAGCGGGCTGGAAGCGGCCCCCACCAGGGCGGCTACCGCAGCTGGCAACACAAAGATACCGCTGCCAACAACCTGGTTAACCCCGATGGCCGTCAGATCCCAGCGACCGAGCACGCGTGGCAGAGCCGGCGCTGTTGGTTCTCCTGGAATTGTTTCTTTCTTGGTCATGCTTCGCAGTTCGGGCGTGCAAGTTCTATCAAGATACATTGGACTCCACAATCGTTGTTTTCTGGCGGCGAGTTCACGGCGACGATGTAGTCGGCAAGTAAGTACCGTTGGGACGCCTGGCCCGGCCGGAAAAACAGGCCGCCTCGGTTGCCCTTTTGGCTTCGGAGCCGGCGGCTTACATCAAGGGGATCTCTCTCCTAGTGGATGGCCGAGCGGTCAAAGCGCTCTGGTCAAGGGCACGGAAGCCTGCTTTAATTTCCGCGCGTTTGCCGAACGAGGCGGTGACGGAGAATCTGGCCCGGTCGGGCACTGGTCGGTTCCCCGTCGTCCATCACGAGTTCGCCGTTCACCAACACGCTGTGGATGCCGTGAGAGTACTGATGTGGGTCCTCAAAGGTTGCCGCATCGCCGACCGTCTCCGGATCAAAGATCACAATGTCCGCCCACATGCCCTCGCGCAACAGCCCGCGGTCCTGAAAGCCGGCTCGCTGCGAGGGCAGTGAAGTCAGCTTGCGGATGGCCTCTTCCAGTGAAAGAACGCTCTTCTCCCGGACATACCGCCCCAGGACACGGGCAGCAGTGCCGTAGCTGCGGGGATGAGGTTTGCCTTCGCCGTAGGCGGGCACGCCACCATCACGCGCCACCATTGTCAGAGGATGGCGCAGGATGCGCACCACATCGTCTTCGTTCATGCGGTGGTAGACCATACGCACAAACCCTTTTGCCATCAGGTCGAGCGTGGTTTCGATTTCGGCCGCCAGTTCATCCTCGCGGTTCCACAGACGGTTGATGTCGCGCAGACTCTTCCCCTCCAGACTTGGATCCCACTTGGCCTCGGCCACCACCGCGTAGTCCAAATGCTCGTAGCCCAGGGTCTCACGGTTTCGTGCGAGCATCTCGTCCACGATCTTTTGGCGTTCGAGAGGGTTCGCGAGCCGCCGCTTCGTTGCCTCCTCGCCGCCAGCCAGCGCCCACGGAGGGAGCATGCGACCCAGGCGCGTGCTCGATGCGGTGTAGGGATATTGATCCAGGGTCACGTCAATGCCTTCAGCCCGCGCTTGCTCGATGCGATCTAACATCTGGGGACTCTCGCCCCAGTGCCGCTTGTTCAGCTGCTTGAAATGTGAAATCTGCAGCGGGAGCCCGGCCTCGCGGGCGACGGTGAGTGATTCCTCGATGGCCTCAAAGATTTTGTCCCCTTCATCGCGCATGTGGGTGGCGTAGAGACCACCGTATTGGGCGGCCACGCGAGCTAGGGCCACAACTTCCTCCGTGTCGGCATAGGTGCCGGGGACATACACCAGGCCCGTCGAGAAACCGATCGCCCCATCTTCCATGCCCGTGGCTACCAACGCCTTCATCTGGCGCAATTCCTCGGTTGTCGGAGCCCGCTTGTCGGAGCCCATCACCGCTCGGCGCACGGAGTTATGCCCAATCAGCGAGCTAACATTAACTGCCACCCCGCTTTCTTCGAGACCCGCAAACCACGCGCGCAGGTTTAGCTTGGAGTCGCCGCAGTTTCCGCTCACGATAGAGGTGACGCCGTCGGCGATCAGATTGCGGGCGTCGGGCCGCTCCGGCAATGCGGTGCTGACGTGCGTGTGTATGTCCACAAAGCCGGGAGCGACCACCAGACCCTTGGCGTCCACGACCCGAGCTGCGTCTGCTCCCTGCAAGCGACCGATCCGAGCGATGCGGCCACTCCTGATGGCAACGTCACCCGAGTACCAGGGATTGCCACTGCCATCCACGATGCGGCCGTCGCGGATAATGATGTCGTAAGGTTGCTCAACTTCCTCTTGATTGAGCGGTGAGCCGGGAGCCGATGCTGCTGTGAGCAGTGCAAGGAGCAAAAGCAAACTTCCAGCGATTCTGGCCACGCTGCACCCCCTTCACACAATCAACAACCCTGATCGAAGCTCATCCCGGCGCGCGCGCGCCTCCTGCTGAGCTTGCGCCGGGCCATTTTCCCTTTCTGAGGCAGGGAAAGAAAACTGTTGACATTGCATACTGTACTCCGTATACAGAATATACATTTTGGTGTCAAGGGGGCTATGGTGTCGGCGCGACGGTCCTTTGTCGACCTGCTGAAACACAGCCAACCCATAGAACGGCGGAACCTGCGCGACGAGGTGTACCGCGTACTCTGGCGCATGATCGTCCATGCAGAGCTCGCGCCCGGGAGCAAGGTCGCCGAGGAGGAAGTGGCGTCCGCACTTGGTGTGAGCCGCACACCGGTCCGCGAAGCCATGCACCGCCTGGAATTTGAGGGTTTGCTGACCGCTAGCCCAGGGCAGACTTCAACCGTTACCACACCGACGCTGGAGGACCTCGAGGAGGCCTACACGGTGATCGCCGCCCTGGAGGGGCTGGCGGTGCGGCTGGCGGTGCCGAACCTGACCGACGACGACTTGCGCCGCATGGAAGAGATAATCGAAGCCATGGCCGAGCACGGGCGCCGGGGTGAAATTGAGGAGCTGACGGAGGTCGACACGCAGTTTCACCGCCTCCTGCACGAGCGCGCACGCAATAGTCGCCTGCAGCGCATCGTGAGCCAACTCCGCCGTCAGATGGAGCGATTCGAGTACGCCTTTTTCTCCTCTCCATCGAATGTCGAGGCCTCTCTGAAGCGGCACCGGAAACTAGTGCGAATCCTCAAGAGGCGCGACGCGATGGGCGCCCAGCGAGCCTTGGAGCGGCAATGGGACCTGGGCCGGCAGACGCTGCGCCAGATGCTTGGCCGCCAGGCTGAGGAAGCCACCAAGCTAGAAACGGACGCGAATGCCGGAGAAAAGAGTTTGGAAACAGTTGGAGAGTTCCGGTTTGGAAAGATGACACAGGGATAAACCTTACGGAGGAGGGACGTGCCATGAAGCGGACTTTACTTACATTGGCTGTGAGCTTGTTTGTGGCGGCAGGTATGCTCGTCGCACAGGAACTGGCCGGACGAATCGAAGGCAGTGTCGCAGACCCGACGGGCGCTTTGATTCCGGGCGCCGCTGTAACCGCCACGCACCTTGGTACCGGCACGGTCTACCGTGCCACCACCAACGCGGCGGGCCGCTTTATCATCCCGCGCGTCCGCCTGGGGCGCTACGACATCACCGTGGAAAACCCGGGCTTCAGCCGTGCCGTGATCGCCGGCATCCTAGTGGAGGTGGGCTCCACCGCCTCCCTCAGGGTGGTCTTAGAGATTGGCGCCATCACGGAAGAAGTAGTTGTCGAAGCTAGCAGGTCCCAGCAAATCATCAACACGCTGGACGCGGAGTTGGCTACGGTGATCGATGAGCGCCGGGTGCTGGAGCTGCCGCTCGACGGCCGCAATGCCGTTGAACTCGCCTTTCTCCAGGCCGGCGTCTACTATGAGACGGATCCGTCCGGGCGTGGTGACAAGTTTCTCGTGCACGGCCAACGCCACCGCTCTATCAACATCACCCTCGACGGTGTCGACACGCAAGACAACCTGAATCGCGCCTCCTCGGTCATGATCAATCAGCCCTTGCTACACTTGGCCTCGGAAAATATTGGCGAATTCCGAGTCTCCACTGGCAATACCTCTTCGGAGTACAGCCGGGGTGGCATCCAGATCAGCGCCGTCACCCGCGCCGGCAGCAATGACTGGCATGGCTCCATTTTTGAATTCCACCGCAACGACGTGTTCCGCGCCAACGATTTCTTCAACAACGCCACCGGGGTGGAAGTACCCAAGCTTATCCGCAACCAGTTCGGAGGTCGCATCGGCGGGCCGATTTTCAAGGACAAGACCTTCTTCTTCTTCGGCTACGAACAGACGCGGCTCTCACGAGGCATTCCCTCCAATCGACTTGTGTATACCGCCGAAGCCCGCCAGGGCATCTTTCGCTTCCTCGATGACTTGCGGACTACCCCGGGGAACGTAGCCGCCAACCCGAGCTTGATTCGGACCATCAACCTCCTCGATTGCAGCGCCAACGTCGCGACTATGCTTGTGGCTGGGGGACGCACGGCACGTGACTGCGTGGACAGCCGCTTCGATCTGACCAGCCCCCAGGTCTCGGGAGCCGCGGTAACGATGGACCCCTTCATCACCGGCACCATTTTCTCCGCCATTCCCCTGCCGAATAACTTTCTTAGGGGGGACGGCCTGAACACCGGCGGCTTCCAATTCAATTCCGGCACCAAGACGTTTCAGCACCTGCCCGCCTTTCGCCTCGACCACATCTTCACCGACAAACACGCCTTTTTTGCGACGTTCAACTACACGGATCGAAACATCGATGGTGACTTCATCAACAACCGTGAGACGATCTATCCGGACTTGGGGCCGCTCGGCGCTCGCCTCACCCACACCCGAAGCTTCGGCGGGGGCCTGGTGTCCACCTTCTCCCCTACCCTCAACAATGAGTTCCGCTTCGGCATGCTTTCGGGCGAAAACGCCTTCCTGCGCCTCCAGCCTTTCGATACGCCGGAGTTCACGCTTGATCTCAACGAGATAACTAACCCTTATTCCCCTGGCGGCGCCGATGTCGTACGCGATAACGAGACCTGGCACCTGCGCGATACCTTCTCCTGGGTGCGCGGCAAGCACCACATTAAGTTCGGGGGTGAATGGCGGCATCGTTGGCTGCACACCTTCAGCTTCTTTGAAACCCAGCCGTTTGGGGAGATTCACTTTGACGACAACGACAACAGGCCGGGGGGCTTCGGCTCCCGCGATCTGGAAGCCTTAGCCGGCGCCGGCAACATCCTGTCCGCAGATCGGGAGGCTGCCCAGGACACCATTAACGACTTGCTTGGGGCCCTGGGCGAGGTGGAAGTCACCTACAATGTTACTTCCCTCACGTCCGGGTTTGTGACCGGTGCTCCGCAAAGAGCCCTCATCCAGGCCCGGGAGTTCGACGCCTTTTTCAACGATACCTGGCAGGTTACCCCCGGATTCACCGTCAATCTAGGCCTGCGTTGGGAGTTTGCGACCGTGCCCTTCGAAACCCGCGGCTTGCTCCTCGTTCCCGAGGGCGGCGAGGACGCAGTCTTCGGCATCTCCGGCCCTGAGGGCTTCTTCAATCCTGGCACCTTCACTGGGCCATCGTGCGCCATCTTGCAGACGCCCATCGCCATCCCCACGAGAGACGACGTTGTTGCGCTGGCAACCACCTGCGCCACCCCTTATGTACCAGGGGGTTCGAACAATGGCCTTCCCCTCTGGGACAACGATTACGACAACTTTGGGCCGCTTGTGAGTTTCGCTTGGGATCCTTGGGGCGACGGCAGGACCTCCATCCGCGCCGGGTACCGCATAAGCTACATGCAGGATCACTTTGCGATTATTAATAGCAACTTGGACGACAACGAAGGGCTGCAGCTCGACCAGGATTGCGTGGTCGAGGATGACGAGTGCCTGAACACGCCCCCGGCTCCCTTCTTGCTCCGCGACCTGGTCGATGCCAACGGAGACATTCTCCCCGGAGCCGGCCCAATTGTGGCTCCCGTGCCGCCCTTCCAGCTCCCCTCCAGGCGCAGCGCTAT
>JACZYA010000239.1 GCA_022571295.1 Acidobacteriota bacterium
AATATCCGTAAAGACCCTGATTCCTTCCTCCCGCTGGTCCAACTGCTTCAGCAGTCTTTGGGCCGCCTCCCGGTAGGTCACGCCGTCCTGCTGGGCGGCTGTGGCCTCCTGGGCCAGTTCGGAAATGGTTTGCAATGCCAAGTCCAGGGTTTCCTCTGGATTGTCCACCGCCTCGTATGCCTGCTGGATGATGGCGTTGCAGGTGTGGATGAGACTGCGGAGTAGTGCGCGCCCTTTGACGATCCTGGCGTAGTGTAGGACGTTGGAAATGCGCGGTACTCCGTCCACCAGCGCAGCCACGTAGCCCAATCCACCGGCCTGTTCGATCTCGCCCGCCCGGGTGAGTTCGTCGTCCAGGATCACCAGGTCAACGACTTTCCCTGCGCGGCGCATCTCCACCATCGTGCGGGCAATGATCCGGTGAGCGGTCCCGTGGAAATCCTCCGGCTTGATCGCATCGAAGGCAATGAAGGCGGCGTTGTCGAGAAGGATTGCGCCGAGAACAGAGCGTTCCGCATCGGCGTTGCTGGGGAGTGGCCGTTCCAGAGTGATGTCGCTCATGCGGGCACCCTCGCTTTCACCATCTCGCGTTCCTCGCTTTGCGCCGTTTCTTGTCGCTGCATTTCCATCGGGATTTCCTTCCAGTATTCGCCATTCAGAAACCTGCGGGCGTAGGGGATGTATTCCCCGCCATCCTTCTGCCATTGTTTCGACCGCTTCCAGCGTTTCACTGCGGCCATCACCTGGGGGTGTTCTTCGGGGTCGATCTTCGCCCAAGCCTTGGCTGCGTCCTTCTTGGCATCCGTGCGGGGGTACTCTTCCCAAAACTCTGAAAACCCTTCTTTCTCGTAGAGAGGGTTTTTCTTCTTGCTGCGTGTACCTTGCTGCGTCTTCTTTGTTCGGGAAGAGTTCTTCACTTCTGGAGGGGAAGAGGTCTTCACTTCTCTATGTCCAGAGGAGATACTTTCTTCACTTCTCTTGTGGGGTGCCCAGATGCCAAACTTGGAAGAGTTCATCACTTGGATGACGTTGCCATACGGCGTGCGGCGCAGCTTGAGGTAGCCCTCGGTCGTAAGCCTGCGGAGATTCTGTTTGATGGTGCGCGTGCTCACCTCCAAGTTGCGGGCAATTCGCTCCGCCTTCACAGGTGCCCCCCCATGCACTAGGCCAACACCATCTTTCTCATTCGTGGTGGCATCTAGGCACCACAGGAACTCCCAGATTGCAGACTTGAGCCGCTTTCGATGCTCCAATAACCCATTCCAAACGGGGAACGGATAGCTCTGCTTCTCACCGAACTTGCGACCGCGCCCGCGAGTGGTCATCTACCGTCGCTCACCTGAAAGCTGAGTAGCAGCATTGAGAATTGAAAGAAAATCGCTACGCCTCGCTGGAAGGCCACAGCCCGCTCTAACGAGAATCAAACGAACCTGAGCGAGCAAACCACCGGCATGAGAACAAGCGTCAGCTTTGAAAAGTATTGCCTCAATTTTCTGACCCTCCTCGCATGACTGGCGGAGGGCATCAACCACGGAGGCTAAGCGGGTTGAAACTTTTGGAGAGTATGCTACTCTTGAAATGGATCGTTCGTTCATTGTCTTTCCCCCGGTTCCCTGGTCGGCGCCGGGGTCTACCTAATTCATAAGTCCGCCACCGGAAACAATTTGCTCCTCAACGTCGGAAGAGAGATGCGGCAATATCCGTTCGATGTACTCCACGTCTGCACTGCTTGGCTCCAGCTCACCTCTCTCAAACGCTGAGTACCTAGTTGTGCTGATCCCCGCCTTGGACGCTACGTCCTGCTGCCTCAGGCCAGCCGCGATCCTGCGGAGTTTCCAAACCAACGGGTTGATAGTGATTGCCCTCTCCATGCACAAAGCCTACTGCTATTTTTGGAGAGTGATCGGGGAGTGAAAACGGCCGAAAAGGGGAGTGGAAGGGAGTCCTTGTAGCGTTTGTTCTACTATCGGTTGGGCTTCTTGTCTTTTTCTCGCTCGTAGCGCCTGTAGGCTTTCATCCAGTCACGGACAGTAAACGGGCTTACACCCTCATAATACTTCCCAAGGACTAGCTTGTCGTAATCTGGACCCCATGTACCTGGATGATGAAACGTGTCTTGGTCCTCTGAGTTGAGTGTCGCCACCACATTCCACACAGCCATATCGGGATACTGTTGCTTGATCTCAGCGAGCTTCATGCCTCCGCCCTTGTGCATGCGTCTGATCCGTTTTATATCATCGGATGCCTGAACGCAGAATTTCCCTTTACGAATCAATTCTGGTAATTCTTCCTTTTCAAGTTCTTTGGTTCGGGCCTTCAGTTTGAAATTCCATTTCTCAAAGAGGAGATTGTAGTTGTCGTAAGAGATTGCCAGCTCAAGCCTCTCGAAAACAGGCCACAATTCATTTCGATAGAGTTCTTCCACAAGGAAGGCAGACTCATCGATGTTCTGAGAGCGTAGAAGTTCACCGAAAAAGCGGTAGATACCTGACAGATATTCGTCTGCGTACTTAACTTCTTCTTTCTCTGCCTTGATGTGTCTCTCAATTGACGAATCACCTGTTCCTCCGAGCAATTCCCACTCTTCTGGGAGAATGGGCGCTCCATCTTTCCACTTCATGAGCCAGGGCGATCCTGGGCCACCCAAAGCTATAGGTTCGTAGGTAAGTTCGCGCTTAGCCTTGATTAGCAAATCCCTCAGAAGGGCTGCTTTCTCGGCGGCAAAAACCTCTTGAGCTTTCTGGGTCCAATGGTTGCTTGTGGTGAGCACTCTGGCGTCCCTTCCCGCCCTTCCGTTTCAGGTGAAAAAGACCGGAGGGCCAGGCGGAAGGGCACCCGGCCCGTCGCCGCCCGCGATCGACGAGCGGTTTATCCAGGTCAGCCCCATTATAGACGACTTTCGCTTTAGTTTCGCAAGCATGGTAAAATGGAGAGGGAAGGGTCAGAAGAGGCTCGGAAGTAGCTGGAGGTAGCAGACGTGGCAACTTTGGCGGTGAACGCAAGGACAGCGGCAGAGATGGTTGGCTTGAGTTTGTCGAGTCTCAGGCGTCAGGTACGCACAGGCCATATCCGCGCCGTGAAGGCCGGTCGTAGGGTTCTCATTCCCCTCAATTCCCTCGAACGGTTTCTCCAGGTGGACGAATACCCTGGACCAACTGTCCCACCCAGCAGCAAGAGTGAGGGAGGGAACTGATGGGCGCCTTCGACTTGAAAAGAGCACTCGCAGAAGCGACCATCGGACCTGGTGCGCAGCGGCGCATTCCCTTTCAAATCCGCCGTGCCGCTCTTGAGCGTGCACCAACTCTTACCGACCGAGAAGT
>JACZYA010000240.1 GCA_022571295.1 Acidobacteriota bacterium
TGGAGAAAGCTCCCGACGATTGGGAGGGCGAGACCGGCTTCATCAATGCGGCGATGCTGCGACGCCACCTGCCCGAACAATTCAAGCGATTCCACTACTTCGTGTGTGGCCCCGGCGCGATGATGGACGCGATGGAAGCGACGCTGATCGACATCGGCGTAGCGGACGAACACGTGCATACCGAGCGCTTCGACATGGTGTAAGACACAGGCATGCGGCAACGATGGACAGCACGCGGCAACTGATCTTGCGCCGGCTCATCGTAACACCTCACCCATCTCCCAGCCTGCCTGTCCGCCTGCCCGCCTGCCCGTTCGGTCCGCTCCGTCCGTCGTCACTTTTGGCCGCCCCTTCTGACTCAACGCTTCTTTCTCTTCTTTGATGCGGCGCTGCCGTTCCTTGTCGAGCTCACGGTCGAAATACACCTTGCCATCCACAATCGTCTTCTGGACCACCGCATAGTTGCTCAGCGGGTGACCGTCGTAGATCGTGAGATCGGCATCCTTGCCCACCTCGATCGAGCCCACCAGGTGATCGATGCCGAGCTGCCGGGCCGGGTTGATGGTGATGAGCGACAGCGCCTCCGTCTCCGACAACCCGCCCCACTTCACGGTCTTGGCCGCTTCCTGGTTCAGGTGACGCATCTCTTCACCGCTGTCCGAGTTGATCGACACCAAAACACCTTTCTCGACCATGATCGCCGCGTTGTACGGAATGGCGTCGTACGCCTCGACCTTGTACGCCCACCAGTCGCTGAACGTAGACGCGCCCGCGCCGTGCTCCGCCAGTTCCTTGGCGACCTTGTAGCCCTCGAGCACGTGCTGAAAGGTCGCGATCCTGAAACCGAATTCCTCCGCCAGACGAATCAACTGTAGGATCTCGTCACCACGGTAGGAGTGCGCGTGCACCAATCGCTCTCCCCGCAGGACTTCCGCCATGGTCTCGTGCTTGAGATCGCGCCGCGGCGGGATCGCGTTTTCACTCCGCACCTGCTTCGCCTCGTACTCGTCCCACTCGGCTTGATACGCCTGCGCGTCCAAGAACGCCTGCCGGATCACGTCCATCACACCCATGCGGGTGGCAGGGTACCGGTCCGGATTGCGGTCGCGTGTGGGATTCTCACCCAACGCGAACTTGATTCCCTCTGGCGCGCCCTCCAGCAACAACCCCTGCGCATCCGCCCCCCAACGCAGCTTGATCACGGCGTTCTTGCCGCCGATGGGGTTGGCGCTGCCGTGCAGGATGTTGGCGGTGGTGACGCCGCCGGCCAGGTCGCGGTAGATGTTGATGTCATCGGGGTTGAGCACGTCTTCAATGCCGGTCATGGAGCTAACGGCCACGCTGCCCTCGTTGATGCTGTCGGCGGCGATGTGGGAGTGGGCGTCGATGATGCCGGGGATGACGTAGAGGCCGGTGGCGTCAATGACGGTGGCGCCGCGCGGAACGCGCACCCGCCGGCCCACCCGCGCGATCTTGCCGTTGCGGATGAGGATGGAGCCGTTCTCGATGGTGCCCTGGGTCACCGTCAGGATGGTGGCGTTCTGAATGACGGTGACGCCGGAGGCTTGCCCCGCCGTCGGCGGGGTTTGCGCTCCTGCCGCCGGTGTGAGCAGGGCGGCCAGCGCCAGGGAGAGGAAAGTGGATAGCAGTGCTTTCTTCATGGTCGCCCTCCTAGTTCCATCCTGCTACGGTTTGATTTTCGTCCTCGGGTCGAGTGCCGGTAAAGTCCGATGACCTGCGTCCCATGCTGAGGGTGCCGCTCATCTCGTTGCCTTCCACCGTGCCGGTGTAGGTGGCTTCGATGGTGCGCGGGCCCATGGTGAGCGTGACCGTGAAGCTGAACTTCTTGCTGCTCACCCAACCGCTGGTTAGGTCGTAGGTGCCCCGGCTGGTGGTGATGCTCCCATCCAAGCTGCCGTCTTCGGCCATGGTCAGGTCGGCGGTCACCTCCTGGGAGCCCCGCGGGGAGTCAATCGTGAGCGTCCACTTGCCGGTCAGGTTGACCGTGGGCGGCTCGCTGGGGCGGCTGGGTTCGCGAATCTCGTATTTACGCCCGTCGATGAACACCATCTTCACTTTGGTTTTTTCTGCGAACAGGTCGCCGTCGGTCACGGTCAGGTTGGCGATCTTGCCTACTTCCAGGCTGCCCAGGCGGTCGCTCACCCCGAAGATTTCCGCTGCGCTCAGGGTGAAGGCGCGCAGGGCGGCCTCAGCCGGCAGCCCGGCCTCGATTGCTTTGCGGGCATTTTTCAGGATGGTCTTGGGATTGGTGAGCCCGCCGGAGTAGAAGGCGAACTTGACTCCGGCCTTGTGCAGCGCCGCCGGGGTGGAAGGGGCGCGGTCGCGGAAGCGCAGCACCCGCAGCGGTTCCTCGGCCTCCGGGTCGGCGTCTCTGGTTTTCTCCGGCCACTTCAAGCTCACCAGCACCGGAACGTTCTTGGCGGCCAGGGCGTCGGCGGCTTGGTAGCCCTGGTGCACGCCGTAAATCAGTGTGTTGACTTTGACGGTTTCGCCCAGGGTGAGTGCGCGCTGGATTTCCTTGGCCCAGGTGGCGGGAATCAGCACCGGCCAGCCGTTTTCCACCGCCTGAAGAATGGGAGCCAGGGAGCGGTCGTAGGCGGGCCGCTCCAACCCGCGCGGCGCGGCTTCATAGGTCTGCCACGCTTGCCCGTAGTGCTCCGCATCGAGAAACACCTGCTTGATGTAGGCCAAGACTCCCATCAGCGAGCCGGGAAAGCTGCGGAAGCCACCCGGGGGAGTCAGGTTGACCCGCAAGGCCACCGGCGTCTTGACCACCATCTGGTTGGGCCGTTGGCCGGCCAGGTTGATCAGCGCGGCCTGTCCGGGGAAAGTTCCCTTGTCGGGGGAGGTGACCGCAGCCGTGAAGCCTACTTTGCGCCAGCTCTCCAGGCGCTGGTCCCCGGTGTTGAGCTTGTCGGCGGCCCTCTCCCAGGGAGTGGTGGCGGGGCGGTCTTCCGGCCCGCGGGAAATTCGGGGGCGGCGCGCTTGCGTGCGTCGCCCGGCTGCGGGGGCTGCTGCGCGTCCTTCGGGCTCTGGGGCTTGCAAGCCCAAAGTGGCGAGGGAGTCGATCAAACCCGGATAGACCGTCAGCCCCGCGCCGTCAATCACCCAGGCTTCGGGCGGGATGGTGACGTTGGTGCCGACGGCTTCAATCAACCCGTTGGCGACCACGATGGTGCCGTTTTCGATCACTTCCCCGGACACGGTAACCAGGCGGGCATTTTGGATGGCAAAGTAGGGCACCTGCTTGGGTGTCTGAGCTTGGCCCAGCGACGGCAGCCCGAGTAGCAGAGCC
>JACZYA010000082.1 GCA_022571295.1 Acidobacteriota bacterium
GTCACGCCGCCACGCTCAACATGCCTCGGCATCACGCACGCGTGCCCTTGGTGGCACGGGCACTCGCAGGCCGGGTCGGCCACGATATCAACCACCATGCCGAAGACCAACCCGCAGTCGCCAATGGCGACCGGGACACCGGTGGTGGTGCTGAAGCAATTGGCACAAAGATTGACCATTGTCTTCACTCCACCGTCACGCTCTTGGCTAGATTGCGCGGCTGGTCCACATCACAGCCCCGCAGCACACCGATGTGGTAGGCCAGTAATTGCAAAGGCACCACTTCCAGCAGGGGCAGCAGCAACTCGCTGCTCGGGGGCACTTCGATGACGGCGTCACAGCGCCGCCGGGCCTGGTTGTCGCCCTGGTTGACCAGCCCAATCACAACTCCGTCCCGCGCCTTGACCTCCTCCATGTTGCTGAGCGTCTTTTGGTAGAGCAGCTCGGAGCCGGCGCACCCGGCCTCATGCGTCGCCAAGAAAACCACCGGGAGCTGATCGTCGATCAAAGCGTTCAGGCCGTGCTTCATCTCGCCCGCCGGAGAGCCCTCGGCATGAATGTAGGAAATCTCCTTCAGCTTCAGCGCTCCCTCCAGCGCCACCGGGAAGTGGATGCCCCGCCCCAAAAACAGGAAATCGCGAGCCCGATAGAAGCGCCGGGCCAAAGCTTCGACCGCCTCATTTCTTTCCAGCAGTTGCTCCAGGCGGGCGGGCAGGCAAGCCAGCGCTTCAAGCAGACGCCGGCGCTCTTTCTCTGCCAGAGTGCCGCGGCGCTGCGCCAGTTCAACTGCCAGCAGCAGCAGCACGACGATCTGCGCCGAGAAGGTCTTGGTCGCAGCCACGCCGATTTCCGGCCCCGCCTGCGTGGCCAGGGTGGCGTGACACTCCCGCGTCAGGGTGCTGCCCGGCACGTTCGAGATCGCCAAGGTCACCGCGCCTTTCTCGCGTGTTTCGCGCCCGGCGGCGAGCGTATCGGCAGTTTCCCCCGACTGGCTAATCAGCACGCTCAGCGTGCGGGAGTCCACCAGGGGATTCCGGTAGCGGTACTCCGAACCGTAGTCCACTTCCACCGGAAGCCGGACCAGAGTTTCAATCATCCACTTGCCCATCAGGGCAGCGTGCAGCGAGGTGCCGCAAGCGATCAGGTGCACGCGGTCAATGTCGGAAAGTCGGTCGGCCACCGGGCCCAACTCGCGCAGGCAAACCCGGCCCGTCTCCCACGCGATCCGTCCCAGCAGCGTGTCGCGGATGGCGCGCGGCTGCTCCCAAATTTCTTTCTGCATGAAGTGGCGAAATCCACCTTTTTCAACCTGAACCGCGTCCCAGCGAACCTGCTCCGGCGCACGCACGCGGGGCGTACCGTCGAACGCCTCCACCTGCACCCCTTCCCGACGGAGAACGGCGATCTCACCGTCAGCCAGGTAAATCACCCGACGCGTGTACGGCAGCAGCGGAAGAACGTCGGAGGCCACAAAGTTTTCATTTTCCCCCACGCCCAAGACAATCGGAGCGCCCTGCCGGACAGCCACAACCGTTCCCGGATCATCCCGGGAAATCACCGCCAGCGCAAAAGAGCCTTGCAGTTCGGTTACAGTCTTTCGCACCGCCGACACCAGATCCCCGTTCAGATTGGCTTCGATCAGGTGGGCGATCACCTCGCTGTCGGTGTCGCTGGAGAACTGATGGCCAGCAGCCCGCAGCTGCTCCCGCAAGGCCGAATAGTTTTCGATGATGCCGTTGTGGACGATGGCGAGCCGCCGATGGCAGTCGGTGTGCGGATGCGCATTGCGCTCGCTCGGCGGGCCATGGGTAGCCCAGCGGGTGTGGCCCAGTCCGTATGTCCCGTCGAGCGGCGCTGCCGCTAGCGCCCGCTCAAGATTGACAAGCTTTCCCGGAGCCCGGCGCAGTTCCAGCCCGTGTCCTTTGCCGGCCACGGCGACCCCGGCGGAGTCGTAGCCGCGGTACTCGAGCCGCTTCAAACCGCCAACCAGCAGCGGTACCAGCGGTCGCGAGCCCACGTAGCCAACGATCCCACACATCGAATCCCTTCTCCTTGCGTCAGAACGGAGCAATTGGCTCTCCACGCCAGATAGATTCCACAACTATTTGCAGTTAAGTCCCACGCCTGGTTAGGGATAGAAGCATCTATGGGGGAGAAAAGAAAAGATCAGGGACACACAGCGAAAGAGAAAGGTTTTTCGCATTTTAACCTCGCTGCTGCACCTGACTGGGCTGCAGATGTGGCGTGGATCGGATGCCTGCCTTCGATGACGATGTCCACTCCTTTGCCCGCCCGAGCCCGGATTGTTTCCGAGGGTACTCGATCGCTGGGAGACGGCGTCGCAAGCCCATGGGCTGCGCAACGCGCCGCCACGACTCGGACTACAAAGCGTCAGGGGTTTCCTCTCGCTTCCGGCTCATCTTGCGTAGCTCGCCAAGAGACAGCCCTTCGCGAATCATTAGCGGCACGCCAACGACGGCGACAGCAGCGAACGTCAAGAGCCAGAGCAGGACCGCCACGCCCGCCGCCATTTCCACTTCAGCGCCAAACAAGGTGGTGAGGGTGACGAAAGTGGCCGCCTGGTATCCCCCGCCGATCCCCGGTATCAGCAGGCTGGAGCCCAAGATTCCCATGGCCAACAGAATCGTGATTCCCCCGAAACTGATCCGCGCCAGAGCACCGCCTGCACTCCAACATATCAGGTAGTGGGCCACCAACACCAGAAACCAGATCAGCACGGAATATCCGAAAGTTGTCAGCAGAACCTTGGTGTGCTCAACCGACCTCCATCCCTCGGAGAAGGAGTGCAGTAGATCGCTGATGCGGTGATGCAAACCGTGCGGCAGGAATCGCAGGACCTTTTCGATCCAGGCCAGAATTTTCTCGCTCTGCCACCTCCAAACCCCGAGCAAAAACATAACCGCAAGCGCCACTGCAAGGGCCAGCCAACCGGCCTGCCCAGCGGCCGACAGGAGGGCCGAACCGCTCCTCCCACCCACAGCTGGCTCAACCGGCATCAGGAGCAATCCAAACCCCATCCAAAAGAGAACGGCCAGGACGTCCTGAACCCGCTCAAACAACGTGACTCCCAGCATAGACGCCACCCGCAGTTTCTCCTTGCGGGCAATCAGTAGCGGTCGAACCACTTCTGCGGGCCGGCCAAGCAGGAACACTCCCGTGTACCCAATAACGGTGGCGACCAGCAGGTTCATCATCTTGGTTTCAGCAATGGGGCGGGTAAGCTGTTGCCAGCGAAGGCTACGCAGGATGTAGGTGGAATAAATGGCGAGCAGGGCAAGCAAGAGAGCTTGCTTGTTCAAGCTGCGCATCCAGAGGACGAACGCTTGCCAGTCAAACCACTCTGCCGACTCGCCAGTTCGATACCGATAAAAAATCACCAGCGCCACGAGAAGAAAAATTGCTAGACCGAGGAAAACACGCGGCAGGGAGCGACGCGCAGACACAACGCTCACCTAATACCCACGAACTCCAACCCAGTCAATCATGGCCTCTCCCCTCCACCCCCTCCACTGAGCGTCCCTGTGGTCGGCAAGGATCCCCTCCTTCCAGAACGGACTTGCTACGAGTTGGAAAGAATGAGAAAAACTATACTTCTCGCCCCTTGACGTCAGGGAAGCTTCGGCCGGCCGATGGAGTGGTACTCGAACCCCAGAGCGGCCAATTCTTTTGCATCCAGGAAATTGCGCCCGTCCAACACCAGCGCCCGCCCCATGCTCTCCCGGATTCGGGCCCAGTCCAGGGTGCGAAAGTCCTCCCATTCCGTCGTCAGCAGCAGCGCCTCGCTGCCGCTGGCCGCCTCGTAGGCGTCCCGGCAATAGGTAAGTTGGGGGAACGCCTGCTTGGTTTTCTCCATGGCCTTCGGATCATAGACTCTCACCTTGGCCTTGTGCTCCAGCAGGCGGCTGACGACCGCCAGGGCGGGAGAAAAACGGATGTCGTCGGTGTTCGGTTTGAAAGACAGCCCCAGCACCGCAATCTGTTTGTCGGCTATCACCCAGAGCGCGCTGCGTAGTTTTTCTACAAAGTGATCGATGCGCCCCAGGTTGATTTTTTCGGCCTCGCGCAGCAGGGCAAAGTCATGGCCGCCGCGCTCGGCAATTCGGATGAACGCCTGCAGGTCTTTGGGGAAACAAAAGCCCCCGAAGCCGATGCCCGGCCGCAGAAAGGCGTGGCCGATGCGGCGGTCCGCCCCCATCCCTTCCGCCACCATGGTCACATCCGCTCCAAAGGTCTCGCACAGGTCCGCCAGGGCATTCACATAGGAAATCTTGAGCGCCAGGAACGAGTTGGAGGCGTGTTTGATCAGCTCCGCGCTGGCGATATCGGTGGCTAGGAAACGCGGCTTGGGTCTCTCCACACAATTCCGATGCACCGGACACTTGAAGGTCTGCTCCAGGATGGGGCGGTAAAGCTCCTCCAACATCGCCCGCGCCTTCTCCGATTGCGCCCCGATCACAATGCGATCGGGATGCAGGAAATCTTCCACCGCCGTGCCCTCGCGCAGAAATTCGGGATTGGAGACCACATCGTAGGTAAAGCCGGAGCGCGCGCCATAGACCCGTAGAATGCGTTCCAACTCGTGCCCGGTACGAACCGGCACGGTGCTCTTTTCAACCACCACCTTGTAGGTCTGGCAGTTGTTTGCCACCGCGCGCGCCACCTTGTCGATGGCGGAAAGATCGGCTTCGCCGTTCTCCAGCGGCGGCGTGCCCACGCAGATGAAAATCACTTCCGCCTGCTGACTGGCCGGCACAATGTCTCGGGTGAACTTGAGCCGGCCGCGCTTCACATTGCCGGCCACCAACTCAGCCAAGTGGGACTCGAAAATGGGAATCTGCCCTTTTGAGAGGAGAGTGATCTTGTGCGTGTCGTCGTCAACGCCAACCACTTCGTGGCCCAATTCCGCCAGGCAAGCGGCCGTCACCAGCCCCACGTACCCGCACCCAACCACGGCAATTCTCATGCTGGCATCACCCAAGAAAGCGACCGGTCCGTTGTCAGCGCTATCATTTCGCTCGACCATTCTCCGGGCCGCTCGGACGCTGAGGGAGTGTAGACAAAAGCCCCCACACTGTCCACCAAGCGCACTGGCTGCGTCGGGGAGTGTCGTCACCAGGGAAGGATGATAGAATGCGCCCGGCGAAAATTATCGGAACACAAGGGAGCTTCTTGATGCGCGCGCTCGTGACCGGCGGCGGAGGATTCATCGGATCGCACCTGTGCGACTTCTTGCTGGCCAAGGGCTGGACGGTCGTCTGCATGGACAACTTCATCACCGGCTCTGAGCGAAACATCGCCCATCTTTCCAGCAACCCATCCTTTCAATTGATCCGACATGATGTGTCGACGTTCATTGACCTGGAAAGCTCCGTGGACTGCATCCTTCATTTCGCTTCACCTGCCAGCCCGGCCGACTTTCAACGCCTCCCCATTCAAATTCTGAAGGTGGGAGCGCTCGGCACCCACAACACACTCGGCCTGGCGAAGGCGAAGAAGGCGAAATATCTGCTCGCCTCCACCTCCGAAGTCTATGGAGACCCCGAGGTGCATCCCCAACCCGAAAGCTACTGGGGCCACGTCAATCCCATTGGCATCCGGGGCGTGTACGACGAGGCCAAGCGCTTTGCCGAAGCGATGACGATGGCCTACCATCGCATTCACGCCGTGGAGACGCGCATCGTGCGAATCTTCAACACCTACGGCCCGCGCATGCGGCCCGACGACGGCCGCATCATCCCCAACCTGGCCACGCAGGCGCTCACCGGACAGCCCCTGACCGTGTACGGCGACGGCTCGCAGACCAGGAGTTTCTGCCATGTTTCGGACCTGGTCGAAGGCATTTACCGCCTGATGGAATCAAACCAAAACCAACCCGTGAACCTGGGGAATCCGAAGGAAATCACCGTCCTCGAACTTGCCCAAAAGATCAAAGAAATTTCCGGCAGCAAAAGCGAGATTGTCTTTCATCCTCTTCCGGCCGACGATCCCAAGCGGCGCTGTCCCGACCTGACCCGGGCGCGGACCCTTCTCCACTGGGAACCCCGGGTGCCGGTGGAGGAAGGACTCCGCGAAACCTTGGACTACTTCAGAAAAGTTGTGCAAGCAGGGAACGTCTCCTCCGGCTTGGCCGGCGCGTCCAGGTAAATTCCGCGCAAGACCCAACGCCGTTTCCTTACCCGCACCCCAGCTTTTTCCTCCAGTCCGCCACCACGCGCTTCACGCCCTCGCGAAAATCGATCCGAGGCTCCCACCCCAGCACCTTGCGCGCCTGGGTTGCGTCGAGGGAAATGCGATCAATTTCCCCCGGACGCTTCTGCTCGAACACCGGCTCGACCGTAGAGCCGACGGCATCCCGCACCGCCTGAAACACTTCCAGGTCGGTGATTTCCTTCCCCCAGCCGAGGTTGAACACGCCGCAGTCTTGATGGTTCAAAGCCCGGAGGTTGGCGTCAACGATGTCGTCGATATACAGGTAGTCGCGCGTCTTGCTCCCGTCGCCGAAAATCCGGGGCTGCACACCCTGCAAGAACTGCATGGTGAAGATCGCCACCACACCCGCCTCCCCGTGCGGGTCCTGGCGCGGGCCGTACACATTCGGGTAACGCAGGATCACGTAGCGCAGCCCGCCACTGGCCTGGAAGGAGCGCAAATAGAGCTCGGTGGCGTACTTGCTGACCCCGTAGTTCGAGAGCGGATGGACCGGGTGGTCTTCCGCAACCGGCAAGCGGGTGGGCTCTCCGTAAGCGGCCCCGCCCGAGGAGCTGTAGATAATCTTTTGGGTGCCCCCGCGGGTCGCTTGGCCCAGCAGCGCCAGCGATCCCAGGATGTTCGCGCGCGCATCCTCGGCCGGCTTATCCCAGGAAACCCGCACGTTCACTTGCGCGGCATGATGGCTCACGACCTCGGGCTGGAAATCGCGGAACAGCGTCTCCAGCCGCGCCTCATCCGCCAAGTCCATCACCACAAGATTTATCTCGCTCGGCAGGTTCTCGCGCTTGCCGGTGCTGAGGTTGTCGAGCCCGACCACTTCATGGCCGGCGCGATGAAACGCCTCCGCCACATGAGATCCAATGAAGCCGGCAGCGCCGGTGACAAGAATGCGCATCAGATGTGTACTCTCCTGAACTGCATCGCCCCAAGGCGAACGCTCACCGCAGTAAACAATGATTCTGTTGGCAAGTAAGGTGCCAGGCGGTATCCATCCTACACACCTAACCACTAATGCATCAATCAGATAACTACTGTCGCCGGGTTGGGGTCTGGGGGACGCCTGCCACAAGCCCAAGCGATTGCAGCTACTGAGCAGAGAGCTTCCCTGTCGGCGGCTCCCTGCACGCTGGCGGAGCTTGCCGGCGGGAGCCAATCCTATCAGCCCTTTCGCTGCTGCGCTATCGTCCGCGAGCGAACCAAACGAATTGCGCCAAACCATGGCTGTGCGATAATAGGCTGGCAACCCTTCAAACGGAGGAACCCCTGATGCACCGCAGCCGTTCCCTGATTCTTTCCCTGGTTCTACTGGCTCTTTTGCTGGGGGCCATCTCACCGGCAGCCCAGGCCAAGCGCCCGCTCACCTATGAAGACGTCATTGCGATGGGCCGGGTGAGCGACCCGCAGATCTCGTCCGATGGACAATGGGTAGCCTACGTGGTGGACCGCTACGACCTCAAGACCAACGGTCGCAGCTCCGCCATCTGGCTGGCCTCCCTGGAGAGCGAACAGAACCGCCAGCTCACCCAACCACCCGAGGGCAAGCGCGACCGCTCGCCGCGCTGGTCGCCGGACGGCAAGACCCTGGCCTTCCTCTCCAACCGCAGCGGAAGCTGGCAGGTCTGGGCCCTCTCCATGGAAGGCGGCGAGGCCATGCAGCGCAGCCACCTGCCGGTGAGCGTGGATGGTCTGCTCTGGTCGCCGGAGGGGACGTGGCTGGCCTTCACCGCCGAGGTCTATGCCGACTGCGATGACCTGGCGTGCACCGCTAAGCGCGATGAAGAGAAAGAGAAGAGCAAAGTGAAGGCGCGGCTCTACGACCGCCTGCTGTACCGCCACTGGGACACCTGGTGGGACGGCAAGCGCAGCCACGTTTTCGTCATGCCGGCTAAAGGTGGCCAGGCGCGCGACGTCACGCCCGGCGACTGGAACGTGCCCCCCTACCTGGGCGGTTCACACGAGTACAGCTTCTCGCCCAGCAGCCTCGAAATGGCTTTTGCACGCAACACCGACCCGGACGAAGCAATGAGCACCAACAGCGACATCTGGGTGGTTCCTCTCACCGGCGGCGAGGCCAGGAAAATCACCACCAGCAAAGGCTGGGACGGCTCGCCGCAATACTCGCCCGACGGGCGCTGGATCGCCTACATCGCCATGGAGCGAGAATGGTTCGAGGCCGACCGCCACCAGCTCATGCTCTACGAGCGAGCTACGGGGAAGATTCGCCCGCTGACGCCCGACTTCGACAACAACGTAGGTAATTTTGTCTGGGTGCCGGATAGCTCCGGCATCTTTTTCACTGCCGGGGTGGACGCGCGCTCGCCCATCTACCGGGTCGCAGTCCTGGCCGGCACCATCCAAACCGTGGTGGAAGAGGGAACCAACCGGAGTCTTGGTGTCTCGGCCGACGGCTCGACCCTGGTTTTCACCCGGCAGGCTTCGCACTCCCCCGCCGAGGTCTTCCGCGCCAGCGCGCGCACCGGCCGCGCCACGCAAGTCTCGCACATCAACGACGCCTTGCTGGCCGAGATTGACATGAGCCCCGCCCAATCCATCCGCGTCGAAGGGGCCGAGGGCGCGCAGGTGCAGAGTTGGCTCATCAAGCCGCCTGGCTTCGACCCGTCGAAGGAATACCCCGTGGTCGTGCTCATCCACGGCGGCCCGCAGGGCACCTGGTACGACAGCTTCCACTTCCGCTGGAACATGCAACTGTTCGCCGCGCCCGGCTACGTGGTGGTGGCGCCCAACCCGCGCGGCAGTCCCGGCTGGGGGCAGAAGTTCGTGGACGAGATCAGCCGCGACTGGGGCGGCAAGGTCTACACCGACATCATGAAGACGGTGGACTACGTTGAGACGCTGCCGTTCGTGGACAAGACCCGCATCTGCGCCGGCGGCGGCAGCTACGGCGGCTACATGGCCAACTGGATTCTGGGCCACACCGACCGCTTCCAGTGCCTGTTCTCGCACGCCGGGGTCTACAACCTGACCAGCGAGTACGGCGCTACCGAAGAGCTGTGGTTCCCGGAGTGGGAGTTCAAGGGCACGCCCTGGACCAACAAGGAGATGTACGAGAAGTGGTCGGCGCACAACTTCGCCGCTAACTTCAAGACGCCCACGCTGGTCATCCACGGCCAGCTTGACTACCGCGTGCCGCTCACGCAGGGCCTGGAGCTCTTCACCGCGCTGCAACGGCAGGGCGTGCCGTCGAAGTTCCTCTACTATCCCGACGAGGGCCACTGGATTCTCAAGCCCCAGAACGGCCGGCTCTGGTACCAGACCGTGCACGCCTGGCTGGCTGAGTACTTGAAGTAAGAGGTGTGACGCTCTGGAGCATCGGGCATTCGACCCGCAGCCTGGACGAAAAGAAAACCGAGCCCCACCGCCCGCATCGAACCGCGCGGGTAGCAGACGGCAGGCTCATTTACGACGTGGGGGAGACTGGTCGGCTACTCTAAAAGAGTGCTGAAAAATCCGCCGGTTCTGTCATTCCGAGCGAAGCGAGGAATCTGTTTTTCTAAAAACCCACAAAGCTCAAGCAGATTCCTCGCTTCGCTCGGAATGACATTCGGGCCGCGGTTTCAGCAGTCTGCTACAAACAAAGAACCCTAGCCGATGTCGAGCGCGGCCAGCAGCTCGTCGATGTTTTGCGGCGTGACTTCCACCTTCAATCGGTCGCGCTCCAGGTCATCCATTTCATCGAAGGCGCTGAAGAGGCGCATCTTGACGGCGGCGTACTGCTCGGTGCCGTCCAGCGGGCGGCCGTGGCTAGCGGCCCAGTGTTCCACCGCATCCTGCCGCAGCAGCACGGGCAGATCGAAGTTGTGCTTGCGGTCGCGGGAGACGGTAAAAACGTACTCGGTGCCGGCGCCCGCTCGGGCGCGCTCAGCCGGGCGGCTTTGGGCGAAGCAGTACTGGTACACGTAGCCGCTCTCGGCGGAGTAGCTCTTGATGCGGTGAACCGTCAATCCGGCGCCTCGCAGCCATTATTTGGGCGCACGGATTCAACTGTCAACCGAGGCAGCAGACAAGCTGAGCTATAGTCATTCTGAGCGCAGCGAAGAATCCCGCCCCAAGTTGAATCACCAAGGGGGGATTCTTCGTCGCCTTCGGCTCCTCAGAATGACAGGGCTGGCTCCGCCTTTGAGGCAGTCTCACGGACAATCGCATCGTTGCAGCAACACAGGCTTGGCTCACTGGCGGGTGTGTTAAGATGGCCGACTAAAATCCTACTGGAGCAACTGCTGGTGGAAGAACACTCAACTCAAATCCTCTTTCAAATCTTTGTGATCTTCACGGCTGCCAAGCTGCTGGGGGTGGTGGGGGTGCGCTTCGGCGTCCCGGCGGTGATTTCAGAGATCGTCGCCGGCATTCTGATCGGGCCGAATCTGCTGAACCTGGTCCAAATCGAAGAGTGGACCCAGGCGCTAGCGGGGTTGGGCGCCATCATCCTGCTCTTCGATGTCGGGCTGGACCAGAAGTTGTCCGACCTCTTGAAGGTGGGGAAGACGGCGCTGGCAGTGGCCAACGCGGGGGTGGTGGTTCCATTTTTCCTGGGCTACGGGCTGATGCTACTGGCCGGCTACGGCCAGATTGAGTCCATCTTCATGGGCGCAGCCATGGTGGCGACCAGCGTGGGGATTACGGCGCGCGTACTGCAGGAAATGGGCGTGTTGAAGACTGTGGTGGCCACCGTAATCCTGGGCGCGGCCGTCATCGACGACATTCTGGCAATGATCATGTTGGCGATTATCAGCAGCCTGCGGGAGGGCGTGGACTACGTCCAGATTGCGACCGTGACCGGCATGGCGATCGGGTTCACGGTCTTCATCCTTGTGGTCGGCGAGCGCGTGGTGCGGCGGGTGACCCCGCGCGTGCAGCGCTTCGCCGGCGGCGACCCCATGTTTTCTCTGGCACTGATTATCTGCCTGGGCTTGTCGTTGGCCGCCGCCAAGATCAAGATCGCCGCCATCATCGGAGCTTTTCTGGCGGGTCTGGTCTTTTCAGAAGAAGAGCTCACCACCCGGCTGAAGCCCAAGATCCACGCGCTCTACGAGTTTCTGGTTCCGTTCTTCTTCGTCACCATGGGGATGCAGATGGACCTGAGGGTGCTGGCGCGGGGAGACATTCTGCTGCTGGCGTCGGTAGTGACGGCGCTGGCGATTCTGGGCAAGCTGGGCGCCTGCGGATTGGCGGCCTACCGGCTGGGCGGGCGTCAAGCTATACAGGTGGGAATGGGAATGGTGCCGCGGGGCGAAGTAGGAATAATCGTGGCTTCGATTGGGCTGGGCATGGGCACCATCTCCGACGAAATCTACGGCGTGGTCATCATCATGGTGCTGGTCACGACCCTGATGGCGCCACCCGCCTTGAAGGTGCTCTTCGCCAAGCCGTCCGCGCCCGCCGGCGGCGCAGTCCCGCCGCCGACAGCAGGGGCGGAACCAGAGCAATCGAATCCCCCCAGCGGGTAGTGGCAATTTAGTCCAGCCCAGCGGCCTGCCTACCGCAGGCAGGCCGCTGGGAGAAGGGCACCTTCCCGGTGGCAGGGGCCCTTCGGCTCCGCTCAGGGCAAGCCACCGGGTTGGACGTGATCGACCCACTACCTTCCAACGAGGCTCTTTAGGCGGCACGAGCAGGGCTGCGGATTGCCCGTTGCTCTGTGCGAAGCGCCGGCTGGAAACTCCTGTCAGTCGCGCCGAATGGACTGGAAGGCGGCTGCGCCCTTACGCGACAGAAAGGTGATGCTGTGGAGCAGGTTCTGCATGGTGACGATGCCCACCAAGCGCTCACCTTCCAGCACTGGAATGACTGAGAGGCCGCGGCTGCTGAGCTTCTTGAAGGCGGCGTTGATGGTGTCGCCGCGCTGCGCGGTTTCGAAGCGGGAACTCATCACCGCTTGCACGGAATTTCGCCAACCCTGACCGGCGAAGGCGCGCAGCAACCCGCCGCGTGTGAGCACACCCACCACCCGGCCCCCGTCCACCACCGGGAAGTCGTTCTGCAAGGAGTGCAGGGCGCGCTCCAACGCGTCAAAGAGCGAATCGGAAGGGGCGAGAGAATGGAACTCGGTGAGCATCACGTCGTCCAGGTACATGCGTTCCAAGGCGGATTGCAGCACCGCCACGCGCTCCTCCGCCATCGCCGCCCAGAAAACGAAGAGACCGACCACCACGAACCAGGGCCGCCCCCAGACCAGCCCGCCCAACATGAAGAGCAGCGAAAAGAATTGCCCCACCGTCACCGCGCGCCGGGTGGCGTCGATGTAGTCCATGCGGGACGCGAGCCAAGCGCGCAAGACGCGTCCTCCGTCCAGCGGGTAGGCGGGAATCAAGTTGAACAGGCCCAGGTACAGATTCGACCAGAAGAGACTGGGCAGCAACGCCTCGCCCGAGAGGACAGGCTCAAAGCGAGTGGCCGGATGCAGCACATAGAGCAGCACGCCCAGCCAGAGGGCGAGCACGAAGTTGGCAGCCGGACCTGCCAAAGCAATGTGGATTTCCTGGCGCGGTTCGCGCGGCAGGTCGTCCAGCAGCGCCAGCCCGCCGATGGGAAGCAAGATGATGGAGCGAACGCGCAGGCCGTAGCGCACGCTGACGTAGCTGTGGGCCAACTCGTGCAACAGGACGCAAACAAAAACCAGGCAGATGAACAGCACACTGCGCAGGCCGCTCAGCCAGCCCCCGGCCAGCACGCCCACCGAAAGGAGAAAAGCCAGCAGGAACAGGAAGGTAAAATGGATGCGAATGGCGATGCCGTAGATGCTTCCGACTCGCAGCGCCCAGCGCATGCCCGCCGCCTCCTAGGGGAAGTATAAACGCCTTTGCTACTTTAGAGGAGAAGAACAGCTCAGGGGTGAGCCTCAGAAAGAAGAGCCGGGGGGAGTGGCGGGTTTCTCCGATTTCTTTTCGGGCGGCGGG
>JACZYA010000241.1 GCA_022571295.1 Acidobacteriota bacterium
CCGATTTGGGCGATCTTCACGGCGATCGCAATGGCGATCGTGACCGGCGTGCTTTTCGGCATCGCCCCAGCGTATCGGGCGTCCCGTCTGGACCCCATCACGGCCCTCCGTCACGAATAGGCACTCTACCCGCTTCGCAAAGGGCACAATGACCGAACCCCTCGACCTTCTCGCGATCATGGCCCACCCCGACGACGCGGAGCTCTTATGCGGAGGGGCACTCGCCAAAGCAGCCGCGCTGGGAGACCGGGTCGGGATTCTGGACCTCACGCGGGGTGAGGTCGGGAGTAGCGGGTCCGGGGAGATCCGCGCTGAGGAAGCCTGGAAGCGTGTGCTGGAAGAAGAGCCAGCCGCGCCGCCACCGCCGACAGTTGCGAAGCCGCTCCCCAAAGGTGTGACCGAGGAGCTGGTGCAGGCGGAACTTTCAGCAATGAATCGCCGCGGGCAGGAATTTAGGCAACCCTCCCAACGAGCCACAGCGATAGACAACATCAAGAGGATGCAGGCAAGAGAAGCCGAGCTACAGGCAGCCAAAGCGGTTAAGGCGCAGCCCATCAAGCCCCAAGAAGCCGCCGACTTAGGTGTTGCGCCCGAACGAGTGCCGGAAGTCTTGCGAAGGCAGAGGGAAGGCGAAGCTGCTCAGAAAATAGCAGCGGAACGTCCGACTGCGCGGCCCTCGATGGTCGAGAAGCCCCAAACCGTCATGGAAGCTATCCGCAAGTCCCAAGAAGGCCGGAAGCCAGTCTTTGACGAGTTTGGGGATGAGATTGTGCGCGGCAAGACCGTAGTGGATTCGATGGGTCGGACACTCCAGGTTGATTCTGTGAACCCAGAGAGGAGAACCCGTTCGCTACCAAGGTCGCAAGCAAACGGTCCCAATTGCCGAGGTGACGGTGAAGCGCCACGGTCGGCCCGAAGCTTTAGAAGGGATTGGCCGGAAGCCGGTGCGGTACTTCGGGGAAACCGATATAGCCTTCCACGAACGCCTGTTGCGCGGCCCGGAGATTCCCGAAGGGATGCACGCCAACCCTGTGTTCAACCCGCGCTTTTGGCAGGCAGCGGATGCCGCAATCCGGCCATTCACGCAGAAGATCGACTCTGCCATTGGGAGAGCGGTCGGAAGACTCCCGTTCTCAATTCGTAGGTGGCTGCGAGAAGACCCCGCCACAAAACGAATCATTCAGGAAGCTCGTCGAGAGGTAGGCGAGCGCCAAAGTGAAACCGAAGCCGTACTGCGGATGGTGTTGAGAGAGAACCCGACGCCGGCTGAGCTGGCAATCGCTGACCGGATCGCGCGCGGTGTGCCGACCGATGTGAGTTCTGCCAGCCCGGAAATGCGCCCGATACTGGAACAGGCTGCTCAAGAGATTCATGGCCTAGCCCAGCAAATGACCTCCGAGCGGGCAGCCTTGGGACTGCCCATCCGCGAGGAGTGGGTTTCGGGACCGCGCCGCTGGTATCCGAACCTCTGGAAGCAACACCTAGTCAGCCCTCGGATGGTCGCAGGGCGGTTGTTTTCCAAGCTGCGCCCAAAGCGAGCGGAAATGGGCAGCTTGCGGCCGCGTACTACCGACCGCTACACGGTGGTGGATAGTTCCGGCACCATCACCAGGACTGAATCCGGCACCCAAGCGATTTTCAGAACGATGGAAGAAGCCCAGGCTTTTGTTCGGGAGTACCCCCGCCGTAGGTTGCGAATCGTTGAGCCAATGACCCATGAACAGGCGGTAGCGCACGGCCTGATCGAAGACTTGGCAGTGAACCTCCGGCACGGCTTCGGCAGAGAGTGGTCACTACTTGCCAAGACGCGGGCGCTGGAAACCATTGGGCGCGAGTTTGCCAGCGAGACCCCCAGACCAGGGTACGTCAACCTGAGCGAGAGGGGTTTCACCATCCCGGTGGGATTGGCGAAACGCAATCCTCACATTGCCCGACTGCGGGATGGCTACGTGCCGGAAGAAGTGGCAACCACACTGACCGCCTACTACGGCCCGCGCGGCGCGTTTTCTACCTTCTTCCGCGTCCTGGAGGGCAACCTGCGAAAGTGGGTCACAATCCGAAATCCTTTCAGGCATCCTAAGCAGCTCATCGAGAATGAGTTGACCCTGGCCTTTGGTGATCCGGCGGCATCTCTCAATTGGGCGGCAAAGGGGCGGGCCTTTCGGGATTTCGCCCGTGGTGCGCGGGGAGAGAAGAACATCCCCTATTGGGACGAATACAGTAAGTCAAACCTCTGGTACTCCGACATCGTGCGGGGCGAGTTCGAGACGGTGTGGCGGGGAGTGGACAGGGTGAACGCGGAGAGTGCCCCGCTGTCGCTGCGCGAGCGGATGGCATTGTGGGCAGAAGAAAACGCCGTAGCAAGACAACTCATGGCCTCCGATAGGTTCGCGGAGAAGCTCTACCGGGCCGAGGACCAGGTGTACAAGTTCTACGAGTACCGCACCCTGCGCGAACGTGGCCTCTCGCCCCAAGAGGCAGAGTACCGAACCTCCCGGACGTTCTTTGACTACTCCGATGTGCCGCCCATCATCCGAGGTGCCAATCGGATCATTCCGTTTGCGCCCAATGTGACGTTCCAGTTTTCCCGCATCATCGGGACGGCGCTGCGGGATCGGCCGGTGAGCACCACCCTGAAACTCGCGCTGCTCGTCCACGGTTACGCCTTTGTGCGGGAGGAGATGATGCGCGCGGCCGGCATCACCGAGCAGGACGAGAAGAACATGGGTGACCTTGCGCCGGCATGGCATGAACTGGTCTTGCCGTTCACCGACAGCAAAGGGCGGAACATCAAAGTCTCAATCCTGTGGCTGCTTCCCTACGGGGAACTTCTCATGCTCAAAGACATCCTCTCGCCCGAAGTCCCGGAGAGGGGGGCTGCGGCCTTGGCTCACAGGGTGGTCCCGATGGCAGCCCAGCCAATCGTGACGGTTGTCACCAGCCGCAAGAGTTTCGGGCAGAAGTTCCTGACTGGCACGGAAACCACGATGGAAGCTCACCGGAAGCGGGCCAGTGAGTTCATCAAAGGCTATCTGCCGGGATTGCTCGGCCAGTATTGGGATCGGCTCTACAAGAACGCCACCGCGGGCGAGGAGAGAAAGAAACCGCTGTGGGAGAAAGCCCTGGTGGAGCCTGTCACCGGCCGGATCGAACACTTCACGCCGGAAGGAAAAATCGGACTGCGAAAGGCGCTCACCGCTGGCAAAGCGCGCGAGGTGCAGGAAGAAGCTGGTCGGCAGCGTGGGCGGTTCATTCGCGGCACCACCTCAGCGGAAACTTTC
>JACZYA010000008.1 GCA_022571295.1 Acidobacteriota bacterium
ACCGCCGAAGAGGCGCTGCAACTGCGGCTGGTGAACAAAGTGGTGCCGGAGGCCGACCTGGACAAGACCCTCGATCAACTGCTGGCGAAAATCGCGCAGCACTCCGCCCCGGTGCTCTCCATGACCAAGCGCGCCCTCTACGAAGGCCTGGGCATGAGCCTGACCGATTCCATGAAGCATTCGCGCGACCTTTTCCTGAACGAGCTCTACAAACTGGAAGACAGCCAGGAAGGCTTGCGCGCCGTGATTGAAAAGCGCAAGCCGCAATGGAAGAATCGCTGAGCCCGACGGGCCCCACCCATGGCCGCCACGCCAAAATCCGGGCCGGAACCAACGCCAACCGTCAGCCTGGACCGTAACCTGCCGGCGGAGCTGCGCGCGGCGGAGCGGACCGTGCGCGACGTCATACACGCGCTGCGTGCGGCGGAATGCAACTGCGGCGACCTGAATGAAATCCAACTCGCGCTGGGAGAAGCGCTCGCCAACGCAGTTCGCCACGGTTGCCGACTGAATGCCCGCAAGCGCATCTCCGTCCAGTGCCGCTACCACCCCGCGGAGGGGTTGTGGCTGGTGGTGCGCGACCCGGGCGCCGGCTTCGCCCCGGAAAAAATTCCCGACCCCACCCAGCCGGAAAACCTGGAGAAATTCGGCGGCCGCGGCATTTATCTGATCCGGCGGTTGATGGACGAGGTCGAATTCCGCGACGCCGGACGCGAAATCCACATGCGCCGCCGCCCCCGCCCGCCCGCAAAAACGAAGTAGCGTTCCAACCAGCCACGTCCAAAGAAAACGGCTGAGTTCGAGAAAGCGTTAGTGGGCCAAGTTCGTCCAGCCCGGTGGCAGGGGTCCTTCGATTGCGCTCAGGACAGGCCACCGGGTTGGACGTGAGAGGAACGGCGAGTACCTGAATCGAAGGGCCTGACCCACTACTTTGAGAAGATAGTCTGATTGACACCAAGGCTGCTGCGGACGTACACTCGGCGCGCTTGAAGGCTCGCCAGGGAAACGGGCGAGCAAGGCTCAGTGCCGGGGAAGGCGGTGCGAATCCGCCACGGTCCCGCCACTGTAATCGGTGCAGCCCCCGCGGGGGCAGCGCTTCACACGCCACTGTCCGCAAGGATGGGAAGGCAGAAAGCGCAAGAAGCCCGGAGGCAAAAACTCCGGGCGCGCCGTCAGTCAGGAAACCCGACTGAGCCTTGGCCGGAACACTCTCCGAGCGAGAGAGTGGAGGTAGGACATTGCGCCTCAACTCTCGTGGCCGGGAGTTGAGGTTTTTTGTTTTTGCCCCAGGCAGATGGTGGAACGTGCTGACCGACCGCCCAAAAACTAATTCGTTCGCACTCGCCGGGCTCCTGCTGGCCGCCAGTTGGCTGTGCACCCCGGCTTCCGCCCGCACCATCGAGCAACCCTCCCGCACGGTGGTGGATGAAACCGGGCGAGTGGTGCGCGTGCCGACCCGCATCGAGCGCATCATCACGCTCGCGCCCAGCCTGACCGAAATCGTTTACGCCCTGGGGTTGGAAGACCGCCTGGTGGGCGTCACCAATCAATGCGACTACCCCCCGGCGGCGCAGCAAAAGCAACGGGTGGGCGATGTCATCAACCCCAACCTGGAAATGATTGTGGAGCTCAAGCCGGACGTGGTGCTGGGCAGCAAGGTGGACAACCTCAGCAAAACCGTGGAGGCCATCAAGCATCTGGGCGTCCCGCTCTATGGGCTCTACCCTACCACCGTGCAGGGGGTTCTCGACTCCATCCGCCACATCGCCGAGCTGGCCGGGGTGGCCGAGCGCGGCGCGGCGCTGGCCGGGCGCTTGCAAGCGCAACTGCGCGAGCTCCAGACCCGGCTCGAACAAACCTCGACCGCCAAGCCGCGCCTCCTTTTCGTGGTCTGGGTCGATCCATTGATTGTGGTCGGCGGCGGCACCTTCCTCAGCGACGCGCTCACGCAGGCGGGCGGCATTTCCGTCTCGGCCGGGCTGCGGGGAAACTGGCCGCGGCTCAGTCTGGAAGAAGTGGTTGAGCTCGACCCCGATTTTCTTGTGCTGCCGCGCTCGCATGGCCTCAACACCCGGATGGCGAACTTGAACCAGCGCAAACCCTGGAACCGCTTGCGAGCGGTGCGGCAGAATCGCGTCATCTGGATCGACGCCGCCATCGAACGCCCCGGCCCGCGCATTGTGGCGGTGATTGAGCAGTTGGCGCAGGCGCTGCACCCACAGCTTGCCCCGGCGGAGGTAGCGGCGCAATGAGCGCAGTCTTCGGAAGCCACCCGCGCGTGACGCTCAAGCGCGTGCTCAAGGTCTGCGGGTTGCTGGCGGCGGTGTTGGTGGTGCTGGGGCTGGTGGCGCTGACGCTGGGCGCGGCTTCGATTTCCACCCGGGAAGTGGCGGCGGCGCTGTGGGAGTCGCTCACCGGCTCGCCCAATACGCTCTCGCCCGAACATCGCCTGATCCTGCTGGAGATTCGCCTGCCGCGCATCCTGCTGGCCATGATTGTAGGCGCCGCCTTGGCCGTGGCCGGTGCCGGCTATCAGGCCCTGCTACGCAACCCGCTGGCCGACCCCTACGTGCTGGGCATGTCGAGCGGAGCCGCCCTGGGCGCGATCCTGTCGTTGGCGCTGGCGTCACAATTCGTGGTGGCGACGCCGGTGGCGGCCTCGGTAGGCGCGCTGCTGACCATCGCCGCCGTCTATTCCCTGGGCCGCTCCGGGGGTGAACTCTCTCCCTACACTTTACTTCTGGCCGGGATCATGACGGCCTATTTCCTCACCGCCATTATGCGGTTCCTGCTGAACTTCCTCTCCGGGCGCGACCTGCGCGGCGCCACCTTCTGGCTGATGGGCGACCTCAGCAATCCCGCCCCCCTGCCGCTGGGATGGCTGGCGCTGGCGGTGCTGGTGGCGGTCGGCGTCATCTACGCCGTGGCCGGCAACTTGAACCTGCTGTTGGGGGGCGAGCCCGAGGCGGAAGCGCTGGGGGTGGACGTGCGGCGGACAAAGCTGGCGGTCTATCTGGCCGCCTCCTTCGCCACCGGATTGGCGGTCTCGGTGAGCGGGGCCATCGGCTTCGTAGGTTTGCTGGTGCCGCACCTGGTACGGCTGCTCTTCGGCACCGACTACCGGCTGCTGGTGCCGGCGACGGCGTTGGGCGGCGCCATCGCGCTGGTCGCAGCCGACACCCTGGCGCGCACGGTGGTGGCGCCGACCGAGCTGCCGGTGGGGGCGGTGACGGCGCTGCTGGGCGCGCCCCTGTTCATCTATTTGCTGCGGCGTCCGCGGCTGGGTCCTCCCGTTCCCGCGCAAGCTTCTCCGCCGGAAAAGGCGACCGAGGACAAAGGAAAGTAAATGGCAACCAAGTTGGCCCCTCATCGGCAAGCCACACCGGTGGCGCTGGAAACGCGGCGGGTCTCGTTCAGCTACGGGGAGTTTCGGCTCCAACCGATGAACTTCTCCGTCCGCCGCGGCGAGTTGCTGACCATCATCGGGCCCAACGCCTCGGGCAAGTCCACGCTGCTGAAGTTGCTGGCCGGGCTGCTGACGCCGGAAGGCGGGGCCGTGCTGCTGGACAGTCGGCCGGTGGGAACCCTGACCCGGCGGGAGCGGGCGCGACGCATCGCCGTGGTGCAGCAGGAAAGCTCGCTGCTGTTTCCCATCCGGGTGCTGCCGTTCGTGTTGCAGGGGCGACACGTCCACATGCGGCTGCTGGGGTTTGAAAGTGCCCGCGATGTGCAGATTGCGCGCGAGGCCCTGATCGCCACCCGCACCGCCCACCTGGGCGAGCGCTTGATGCAGGAACTCTCGGGCGGAGAAAAGCAGCGCGTGATTCTGGCGCGGGCGCTGGCGCAGCAGCCGGAACTGCTGCTGCTGGACGAGCCTACGCTGCACCTGGACATCGGCTTCCAGGTGGAGCTGCTGCGGCTGGTGCGGCAGTTGGCGCGCGAACAGGAGTACGCCGTCGTGCTGGTGAGCCACGAACTGAACCTGGCGGCTGAGTTCTCTGACACCGCCCTGCTGCTCCACCAGGGCCGGATGCTGCGCTACGGCGCGCCGGCGGAGGTGTTTGAGCAGGAGCTGCTCGAACAGGTATTTCAAACCGAGCTCGACGTCTTTCTGCATCCGGAAACCGGACGCCCGCGCGTGCTGATACGCGCGGTGGACACAGAAGAAGGAGGTGATGGCCGCGAAACACTTGAGTCGTAGCAAGAGTGCTTGAGTGAGAAAACTTTTACCCAAAACCGCATGGTTCAGACGCGCGTCCCGTCCCCAGCACTGGGGCGGGGCACGGGAATCAGGTGAGAAGCCTGAGCCGCCGCGCGACTGTAAGATGGCCCTACACACATTCTAAAGCCACTGTCCCTATGGCCCGCCTACGCTAAGAGTTCGGCGGGCAGGACGGGAAGGCGACGTTCCAGCAGCGCCATCAAGCCAGGAGACCGGTCTGAACCGCTTCGCGTAACCCCTTCGCTGGGGAGGAGGAAAACGCTATGACCGCACGCTTGATGGTTGTTTGTTTCCTGGTTAGTTTTTGGGGGCTCGTCCCTCTCTCTTTGTTCTCGCAAGACTCACCCGTCCCGGCGGGAACCATCACCGGGACGGTGCTTGATCCTAACCGCGACCCGCTGCCGCGGGCCACGGCCTACCTGCTCGACCCCGCCGGAGTGGACGTCGCCCGCGCGCTGACTGACAACCGGGGCCGCTTCCGCTTCGACGGCCTCGCCGAAGCCCGCTACACGCTCACAGTTGAGCTGGTGGGCTTTGAAACCGTCCGCCAATCGGTTGAACCGGGCACCGAGCTGGAGCTGACCTTGGAGCTGGCTCCGGTGCGCGAGCAGGTAGTCGTAACCGCCACCCGCACCCAAGCGCCCAGCGGGCAACTGGGAGCCAACACTACCGTGCTGACCGAAGAAGTCATTGCCAGCCGCCAGGCGGTTCCCCTCAGCGACCTCTTGCGGTCGGTGGCCGGCGTGGCCGTGGTGCGCTCGGGCGGCTACGGCACCATCACCTCGCTCTTCGTGCGCGGGGGCGAGAGCGACCACAACAAGGTTTTATTGGACGGCATCCCGTTGAACGAGCCCGGCGGCGCCTTCAATTTCGCCAACTTGTCGCTGGAAAACATCGAGCGGGTGGAGGTGGTGCGCGGGCCGCAATCGGCGCTGTTCGGCTCCGATGCTGTCGCCAGCGTGGTGCAACTGTTCACCCGGCGCGGGCGGGCGGAAACCCCCAAGCCGAATTTCTTCGTGGCCTTCGAGGGCGGCAACCGGGACACCTGGCGGGGTCGCGGCGGCCTGACGGGTCAAGCGGGCCGCTTCGACTACTCTGCTCAATGGGCGCGCTTCTCCACCGACAATCGCGAGCCCAGCAACTTCTTCCACAACACCACCTTTTCCGGAAACTTCGGCTTGGCGCTCAACCAGCGGACTTCATTGCGAGCGATTCTGCACGGAGAGTTGGGCCGGGTCGGAACGCCGGGAGTGACGGCCTTGGGCGAGCTCGACCGGGATGCCTATACGCGGCGGCGGACGGGCGCCGGCAGCTTGACCCTCCGCAACCAGACCACGAATTTCTGGGACCAGCGCCTCACCTACGGCTTCAGCCAGACGCGGCGCGTTTCCCGCGACCTCATCATGGATCCACCCTTCACGCCCAGCTTCGAAGGCCGCACCGCCCCTTTTGCGTTCTTCGATTTCCTCTCCGACCGGCTGGACAACCTGCGCCGACACCACGCCACCTACCAGAGCGACTGGCGCGTCGGCTCCCTCGGCCACCGCGCGGGACAACACATCCTGACCTTCGCCTTCGAGTGGGAAGGTGAACGCGGCTTTTTCACCGATCGACTCGGCTTTGACCCTGCCGTCAACGCCCGGCGCGACAACTTCGGCTGGGTGATCCAACAACAGGCGCTCTGGGGCCGGTTCTCGCTGACCAACGGCGTGCGGGTGGAAGACAACGAGACTTTCGGGACCAAACTGCTGCCGCGCACTTCGCTGGCCTACTTTCTCCGCCGGGGCGGCAGCGCGCTGGGGGCCACCAAGCTGAAGTTCAACTTTGGCCTCGGGATCAAGGAACCCACCCTGATTGACCTGTTCAATCCCTCGCCCTTCTCGCCCGGCAACCCGAACTTGCTGCCGGAGCGGACCCGCAGCTTCGATGCCGGCGTGGAGCAGCGCTTCTGGTACGAGCGCGGCAAGCTGGAGGTCAACCTCTTCCACAACCGTTTCAAGGACCTGATTGTCTTCGCCTTTACCGACCCTACAACTTTCACCGGCACCTTCTTCAACGTGGGACGCGCGAAAGCCAAAGGCGCGGAGGTGGTGCTGGAGCTGGCTCCGCGCGACGGGCTGCGGGCGCGCGGGAGCTACACTTTCCTCGACTCGCAGATTACCGAACAGGGCGCGGTATTCGACCCGGTCTTCGAGGTGGGCCGCCCGCTGCTGCGCCGGCCCAAACACAGCGGGGCGCTGGAACTTTTCTGGAACTGGCGACGCTTGACCCTCAACTCCACCACCCTGTTCGTGGGCCGTCGCCCCGACAGCGACTTCGCCTTCCTCGGCTTCACCTCCAACCGTGGCTACACCCGCTGGGACTTGGCCGGGAGTTATCGGACAACCTACGGCGTCACCTACTTCGGCGTGGTGGAGAATCTACTCAATGATGATTACATGGAGGCGCTGGGGTTCCCGGCGCTGAAGCTGATGTTCCGTGCCGGGGCGCGGGTGGAGTTCTAGGGAAACTTTACTCCGGGGCGGAGGCTGACGGGAGCTGCCGCCACAAGTTCCAGACCAGGCCCAACTGGTCCAACACTTTGAAGAGCGCATCGGGCTGGAGGCGGATGCGGTAGTTGTCAGTCAGGTTGACCCACCGCACGGTTCCGGTGGCGTCCAACAGAAACTCGGCCGGGCGGGAGATGTCGATTCCTTCTCCCTTGCCGTTTTCGTGCAGCAGGTCGTAGCGGCGAATGACCTCCGCCTTCTCATCCGAGAGGAAGGTGAAGGTGTAGCCTTGCTTGCGGGCGTGCTCGCGTGCGACCTCCGGCGGGTCTACGCTGATGGCAACGATGCGAATCCCGCGCGCGGTGAACTCTTCCAGGCGCTCCTGCAAACTCCGCAACTCGGAGTTGCAGAACGGTCACCAGTAGCCGCGATAGAAGACCAGCAGCAGCCCCCGCTTCTTGTTGTCCTGCGCGGTTTCTTGTTCGCCCAGCTCCGCCACCAAAGCGGACAGGGCAATCTGATTGCCCTCGGTGTCGGGCAAAGTAAAGTCGGGCGCCTTCTGGCCCACGCGCGGCGCACCCTCGGAAGCCGGGAGTTGCGCCGACAGGTAAAAGTTGTAGGTCAGGAACAACCCTGTAACCAAAACGCTCAGCACGGCCAGAACGGTGCCGCTCAACTTGCCGCGGTAGCGCTCGGTCTGGCGGAAGGCGCGCCGCAGGCCGACAGCCACCAAGCCCAGGCCAGCCGCAAACAGCAACAGGCTCGCCCAGGGAAAGTCCCGCGTGAAGGGATAGCGGGCAAAGAAAATAAAGTAACTGAGAAAAGCCACCAGCGTAAGGAGAAAGCCAGCCGGGGCGAGCAGGTTCCAACTGCGGTTCATCGGTCGCACCTCCCGAGCAAAATATGTAGCAGCAGCTAGCTTGATTTGCAAGGTGCTTCTCGCCGCTGCCGGAGCGTTCCTAGCAACTTCAGGCTTTGCGTAGCACGCGGCCGGGGCGGGCGCCGGTGTGCCGGCCCTGCTCCACCACCAAGGCGCCGTTCACCAGAACGTGGCGGATGCCGACCGGGTAGCGGTGCGGGTCTTCAAAGGTAGCCTTGTCTGTGACCGTGGCAGCGTTGAACACCACCAGGTCGGCCTTCTGTCCGCGCGCGATACGGCCCCGGTCAGCCAGACCCACCTGGTCGGCTGGCATGCTGGTCATCTTCTTGACGGCGGTGGGCAGGTCGAAGAGACCCCGCTCGCGGACGTAGTGGCCCAGGACGCGCGGACAGGTGCCGTAGGAGCGCGGATGCGGACGCGCCTGCGCCGCCCGGCCCACCGGCGCCATACTGGTGCCGTCCGAGCCGATCATCACCAGCGGATGCGCCAGCACCATTTCCACATTGGCGGCGCTCATCCCGTGGCCTATGAAAGAGACACTTCCCTCTTCTTCAAGCAAGCGCAGGAGGGCGTCCAGCGGCTCGACCTTCCATCCCTCGCCGATCTCCACCAGGTTCTTCCCCACCAGCGCAAGGTTCTTCTCGGTGTGGAGGCGCGCGATTACCACCAAGTCGTAGTCGCCCGGGTCGCTCGCCAGCCGCACCGCCACCTCTTCGCGGATGCGGGCGCGCTGCTGGGCGTCCTGCAGGCGGCGGACGATGGCCTGCGTGCCCCCTTCGCGCGCCCACGGCTCCAGAAAAATGGAAAGGCCGGTGGAGTAGGCGGTGTAGGGGTAGGCGTCGGCCAGCACATCAATGCCGGAGCGGCGCGCCGACTCGATCAGGTTGATGGCTGCGCGTTGCTTGCCCCAGTTGGGGCGGCCCGCTGCTTTGAGGTGGGAGACCTCGACCCGCACGCCGGCGCGGCGGCCAATCTCGATGGCTTCGTTGACCGCTTCCAGCAAGGCGACCTCTTCGTTGCGGATGTGGGAGGCGTAGAGCCCGCCGCGGCGCGCCACAATCCGCGCCATAGCCACAACCTCTTCGGTGGGGGTGTAGCGTCCGGGCGTGTACTCGAGGCCGGTGGAGAGGCCGAAGGCGCCCTGGTCCATCCCTTCCTCGACTGCGCGCAGCACACCTTTGAGCTCGTCGGGAGTCAACGGACGGTCCACGATGCCGATGGCGTTGGCGCGCAGCGTTCCCTGGCCCAGCAGTAGGGCGTGGTTCAGCGAGAGGCCGGTCTGCTGGCAACGCTGGAAGTAGGAGGCGACGTCGGTCCAGTCGGCCTCGATGCCTTCCCGCTCTCGGCTGTTTCGGCGGCGCTCGTCAGCACCAACACCCACCAAAGGCGCGGCCGAGTGGCCGCAGTTGCCTGTGATCTCGGTGGTGATGCCCTGGCGCACGCGGCTGTCGCCGGTGGGGTAGGCCAGGATGGCGCCGTCGGAGTGGGAGTGAATGTCGATGAAACCCGGGCAGACGTGCAGGCCCGTGACGTCAATCACGCGCTTACCCTGCTCGGGCGCAATCGAACCCAGGGCGGCGATGGTGTCGCCAACGATGCCCAAGTCAGCCGCCCAAACCGGGCCGCCGGTGCCGTCCAAGATGGTGCCACCCTTGAGAACCAGGTCGAAGGCGGACGCTGCGGAGATGCGCAAGGTGCCGCAAAGCGCCACGCCCAGAGCGGCGGCGCCCCCTTCTTTCAGAAAGTGGCGGCGAGTGATAGGTTCCCACATCGGCGATCCCCCTAAAATGAACCGGCTCTGGCCAAGCACTATTCCGGTGCATGGTAGCACCTCTGCCAATGGTTTTGGAACGGAGTGGGATATAATCGGTGGGTTGCCATGGAGCTAACGCGAGAGGAAATTGCGGCGGTGGCCGAGCGCAAGCGCGCGGCCTACGAGGCCGTCATCGGCCTGGAAGTCCACGTGCAACTAAAAACGGCTTCGAAGATTTTCTGCGGCTGCTCGACCCGCTTTGGCGACCCGCCCAACTCCAACGTCTGCCCGGTCTGCCTGGGCCTGCCGGGGTCGCTGCCGGTGCTGAACCGGCAGGTGGCGGAGCTGGCGACGCGGACGGCGCTGGCAATCAACTGTCAGGTGCGGGAGCAATCCATCTTCGCGCGCAAAAACTATTTTTATCCTGACCTGCCCAAGGGCTACCAGATTTCGCAGTACGACCGGCCGCTGGCCGAGCACGGCAGGCTGGAAATCCACGTTCCTACCGGCGGCGCCGGGAAGAAGACTCGCAAGAAACGCATCGACATTACGCGGCTGCACCTGGAGGAGGACGCGGGCAAGTCGCTGCACGAAGGTCTGCCGGAATCGGAGGCCAAGACCTACCTCGACTTCAACCGCTGCGGGGTGCCGCTGATGGAGATTGTCAGCGAGCCCGACTTGCGGACGCCGGAGGAGGCCTACGCCTACCTGACCACGCTCAAGCAGGTGCTGGAGTACATCGAAGTGAGCGACTGCGACATGGAGAAAGGCTCACTGCGCTGCGACGCCAACGTCAGCGTGCGGCCGGTTGGGACGGAGAAGTTCGGCGTCAAAACCGAAGTCAAGAACCTGAACTCCTTCCGCTACCTTGCCAAGGCGCTGGAGTATGAGATCGACCGGCAAGTGGCGCTGCTGGAGAGCGGCGGCCGCATCGAGCAGGAAACGCGCCTGTGGAACACGCAGGCCGGACGCACCGAGCCCATGCGCTCAAAGGAACACGCGCACGACTACCGCTACTTCCCCGAGCCCGACCTGCTGCCGCTGGTGATGGACGCGGCCTGGGTGGAAGACATTCGCCGCGCAATGCCGGAGCTGCCGGCGGCCAAAGAAGCCCGGTTCGTGGAACACTACGGGTTGAGCGACTACGACGCCGAGGTGCTGACCGCCAACCGAGCCCTGGCCGATTACTTCGAGGCCACGGCCGCGAAAGCTCCGAATGCGAAAACCGCTGCCAACTGGATCCAAACCGAATTGCTGGGCGCGCTGAAAGAGGCCGGCCAGGAAATCAGCCGGTCGCCGGTTCCGCCGCAGGCGCTGGCCGAGCTGCTCCAACTGGTCGAGGACGGCACGCTCTCCGGCAAGATGGGCAAGACGGTGTTCGAGAAAATGTTTGCGAGCGGAAAGTCAGCCCGCGCCATTGTGGCGGCCGAGAAGATGGAGCAAATCACCGACGCGGGCGAGATCGAAAAACTGTGCGGCGAGGTGTTGGCGAAGAACGCCGACAAGGTCGAGCAGTACAAAAAAGGCAAGCAGGCGCTGTTCGGGTTTTTCGTCGGCCAGGTGATGAAGGCCACCCGCGGCCAAGCTAACCCCCGGCGGGTGAACGATACCCTGAAGAAATTACTGGGATAATACGATAGAATAGCTTGTGAGTTGAACTACGCAACTTGCGCTGAGTTGAAGCTGGTCCCGCTGGGGCGGGGTGCGTCTGGTAGCACGTCGGACTGTTAATCCGAAAGGTCCAGGTTCGAATCCTGGCGCCCCAGCCAACTTTTCAACAAGTTAACCCGCCTGGCGAGACCCGGAGGGGGCCACTGTGTCTAAACTGTGTCAGCTCTCCGCCCTACTCCAGGAAGTTCAGGCCTGCCTACCGCAAGTAGACCTGCCTGCCCTGCCTGCGGTAGGCAGGCGCAGGCGGGCGGCGCAGGAGGGATTTGCAGCAAGGGTCTGAGCGGAGGGCATCGGTCCATTTTGAGGGAACGAAACCAGTGAGCGCGCTCCGCATACCGAAGGTTGTAGGAGGGAAGCTTTAAATCACTCGGCTAGTCGTCCGTGAGCGGCCAGGGCAATGCGCCTTCGACGTAGCGCAGCACGGTGTGGTTGATCACGGAACTAAACCACCGCTGTCGAAACTCTTTCCCTTCGTCAGACAACAACCATTGGCGGAAGCGGTCGGCATGTTCCTGGTCAGGCCAGAAGGCTTCGTTCAGGTACTTGGGGCGTCGCTCACCCCTCCCCTTTTCGTAGTCACCGCGGATACCGTCCAGGAAGACCCAGGTCTTGCGCTCCACGCAGCCAAACTTTTTGGTGAGTTCGTCCAGGCGACTGTCAAGCCACTCGACGAAGGAGTGTTCAACGACGCCGGGCTTGATGTCGTAGGAATGTATTATTCGCAGCATGACTCCCATCCTGGCAAGATCAGATTCGCACCATCCTAGCGTGGGCCATACAAATTTTCAATACGCCCGCTACGGCAGGTTCCACAACGTATAGACCACCATTGCGGTTCCCAAAAGGGCGCCGCCATAGCAAACGACTACAATCAACGGGGCCAGGTGTTTCAAACTCAAGCCGTCGTAGAGCGTGTAGCGGAAACGATGAGCCCAGTGAAACAGCGGCAGAGAAATCAGCACGAAGAGATAAAGCCGCGCCAGAGGATGCCTCACCAAATCCTGAAGGGATTCGTGGCTGGGCGCGTCCAGCCAGCCCAAAGGAAAGGCCAGCCCGGTCAAGAAAAGATGGATGGGGAACAAAAGAGCGGCAACCGTTCCCCCAGCGCTGAACAGGGTCCATAGGAAAGGTGACTTTCCGCCGGTCATTTACCCTCGCAACAGGAGCCAGGCCACGGCCGCGGAAGCGACCAGCCAGACAAGGTAGTTCATGCCTGCAATGACGAAATCCGGCACCCGCTTTCCGCGCAGGCGCACGACTATCGCCGTGGGCGCCAGATTGAACCAAGTAATGGAATGGAAAAGAACAAAAAGAAAGGTAACGCCATGCAAGGCGAGGAAGAGAGGAGACTTCAGCCGGGCCATGAAGTGGGCGTAGGCCTCTGGGCCTTCCCCCAAGGCGTGGAGCTGCCACAGAGAAACCACGGCGAAAAAAGCGACGAAAACGCTGGTGAGCTCCCGCAGGACAAACTGGGCATAGGACCGCTTCTGCAACCACCACCAGACCGACACCCGGCGCCGGTACCATTTGGGATGGTGGAGGGTGTAGTGCACATCGCTGCTCATTTTGCCCCCCAGGGCAGCAGCAAGGACTTGAACCAGTGGGCCGCGCCGGCGAGTTTGTATTGCTGGATGGCGCCGGCCGGGTCAACATTCTCGGGGCAGACTTTTGTACACTCGCCCACGAAAGTACAGTCCCAGATGCCACCTTTCTGGGAAAGAATGTCCAGGCGTTCCTGCGCCCCCATGTCGCGGGAGTCCAGGTTGTAGCGCTGGGCCAGCGCGATGGCCGCCGGGCCGACGAAGCCGGGTTCCAATCCGTAGATGGGACACGCGGCATAGCAGAGCATGCAGTTGATGCACATGCTGAACTGCTTGTAGGTATCCAGTTGGTCGGGCGTTTGCCGGTACTCGCCCTCTGACAAGGGCTTCTCTTCTTTTAGAATGATCCAGGGTTTCACCTTCTGGAGTTTTTCTAGGAAGTCGCTGATGTCCACCACCAGGTCGCGCACAATGGGGAAATACTGCAAGGGTTCCACGCGGATGGGGCCGGGCAGGTAATCGGACAGGAAAACCGCACAGGTGAGCTTGGGCTCGCCGTTGACCGTCATCCCGCAACTCCCGCAAACGCCCATCCGGCAGGACCAGCGGAACGACAGCGACCCGTCCAGTTGGTCCTTGATGTAGTTCAGCGCATCCAGCACCACCCAGTCCTTCCGGTACGGGACCTCATAGGTCTGCACGGTGGGCTCGGCTTCCTCTTCCGGGCGGTAGCGCGCAACTGAGAGTGTTATCGTTTCCGCCATATCCTTCCTACTTCCCATAGACGCGTTGGCCGGGGGGCCAGCGAGTGATTGTAACCGGCAGATGTTCAATTCGGGGTGGCCCCTCGGGGCTCCGGTAGGCAAGCGAGTGGGCCAGGAATTTGTCGTCGTCGCGTTGCGGATGGTCGGTGCGTTGGTGCGAGCCCCGGGATTCCTGGCGCGCGAAGGCGGAGGCAACGATGCCCTCGGCGACATCGAGCATAAAGGACAGTTCCAGGGCGGCGGTCAGTTCAGTGTTGAAGGTGTAGCTGCGGTCGTCGAGCTGCAGGTCGTGAAACCTGTCCTGGAGCCCGCGCAGGACTTGCGCCGCTCGTTTGAGCTCGGCACCGGTGCGGTAGATGCCCGCGCACGCCTCCATGTTTTTGTGCATCTCTTCACGCAGGGGAGCAATCCGTTCCTTGCCGTCGGTTTTGCGGAGAAAGCTTTCCTCCAATCGCCGCTGTTCGTCGCGCGCCTGGGCGGAAATGGCCGGGTTTGTTTCTTTCTGCTCAGCGGCAAAGGCGGCGGCGGCCTGGCCGGCCCGCGCGCCAAAGACCAGGCATTCGGTGAGCGAGTTCGAGCCCAAGCGATTGGCGCCGTTGATGCTCACGCAGGCAGCTTCGCCCGCCGCATAGAGCCCCGGCAAGGGCGTGGCGCCGTAGATGTCGGTGTGGATGCCCCCCATCATGTAATGGACCACCGGGCGGACGGGAATCATTTCTTTGACCGGATCGAGGTTCACATACTTGCGGCACAGTGCCCGAACGAAGGGGAGCTTTTTGTCGATCAGTTTTTCTCCCAGGTGGCGGATGTCCAGGTGGACGTAGTGGCCGTAGGGCCCTTCCAGGGTGCGCCCTTTCGCCTGCTCTTTGACGAAGGCTTGGGAGAGGCGGTCGCGGGGGCCCAATTCCATGGAGCGCAACACCGGTTTGGGCTGGGGTTTACCCAGATCGTAATCCTGCAGGTAGCGGTATCCATCCTTGTTGAGCAGCCAACCGCCTTCAGAGCGCGTAGCTTCGGTGATCAGGATGCCGGTCAGGGGAAGCCCGGTGGGATGGTATTGGACAAATTCCATGTCCTTGAGCGGCGCACCGGCGCGGTAGGCCAGCGCCATCCCATCGCCGGTCTTGATGGCGCCATTGGTGGTGAACGGAAAAACTTTCCCGCAGCCGCCGGTGGCGAGAATGACAGCTTTGGCGGTGATGGCCAGGATCTTTCCGGTGGCCACTTCGATGGCCACCACCCCCTGGCAGCGCCCCTTCTCCACCAGCAGTTTGGTGACGAAGCATTCGTCGTAGCGCTGGATGGCTTCGTACTTCAGGGTGGTTTGGAAAAGCGAGTGGAGCATGTGGAAGCCGGTCTTGTCGGCGGCGAACCAGGTGCGCTCGACCTTCATGCCGCCGAAGGAGCGGACGGCGACGCGACCGTCGGGTTGCCGGCTCCAGGGGCAGCCCCAGTGCTCCAGTCGCAGCATCTCGACCGGGGCTTCGTTGACGAAGGCTTCCACCGCATCCTGATCGCACAGCCAGTCGCCACCCGAGATGGTGTCGTAGGCGTGTTCATCCAAGCTGTCGTTGGGTTTGATGACCGCGGCCGCCCCGCCCTCAGCCGAGACGGTGTGGCTGCGCATGGGATAAACCTTGGAAATAACGGCCACCCTGAGGTTCAGGTTGGCCTCTGCGATAGCAATGGCGGCCCGCAGGCCCGCCGCGCCACCGCCCACCACCAGCACGTCACAAGAAGAGACGTCCATAGCCTCTCTTAGAAGTTCTTGCGATGTCGTCCGCAGCGATGCAACGACAAAGCGTACGGTTTCCTGAATCCAACCAATAGTTTCAATTTAGATTGAACGCCCGATGCGAAGCCTATCTGCAGGGGGCGGGCCCTGTCAATCACCGAGTTCACGCCACCCGCAGGCACGTCAACGCGGAGCGGGTGGTGCGAAGCTGGAGAGCCGCAATCTGGGTTTCAGCGAGTGTAGTATCTTGCGGATTCAGAAACTGCAGTAGAATGAGCAAGCCAGCAGAAGTTAATGGGCGGACTTCCAAGGGGGCGGGCGGATGACTCTCTTCGACATCGCGGCGATCTTGTTGTGCCTATCGGCAGTGTTTGGCTATGTCAATCACCACTATCTGCGTCTTCCCCCCACCATAGGTCTGATGGTCATCGCGATGGCCTCGTCTCTTGCCGTCGTGGTTATAGATCTGATTGTTCCGGCCATGCAAGTGGGTCCAAGAGTATCGGAAGCCTTGGCTCAGATCGACTTCCATAAGGCCCTCATGCACGGGATGTTGAGCTTCCTGTTGTTCGCCGGAGCTTTGCACGTAGATTTCTCCGCCCTGGCCAGCCGCAAATGGGCCATCTCTCTGATGGCAACCGGCGGCGTGCTGATGTCCACGTTCATCGTTGGGGCTTCCATGTGGTATGTCCTGCAATTATTCGGCATCGCCATTCCGTTCATGTGGGCCTTGGTGTTCGGTGCGCTCATCAGCCCCACCGATCCGGTTGCCGTCCTGGGAATTCTCAAGACGATCAAAGTGCCCAAACGGTTGGAAGCGATCATTGCGGGCGAATCGCTTTTCAATGACGGGGTCGGGGTGGTGATATTTACGATTGTGCTTGCCCTTGCCCTTCGCGGCGAACAGGCAACTCTTGAGCTAGCCGGGGTGGTGGGACTATTTGTAAGCGAAGCCCTGGGCGGGGTCGTGTTGGGCATGGTGGTCGGGTACCTCGCCTACCGTGCCCTGCGCACCATCGATGAATACATCCTCGAAGTTATCATTTCGCTGGCCTTGGTGATGGTTACCTACGCGATTGCCCTGCGCGCTCACCTCAGTGGCCCCATCGCGGTGGTCGTGGCCGGACTGTTCATCGGCAACCATGGCGTCCGGTTTGCGATGAGCGAGAAAACCCGCGAACGACTTTTCGACTTCTGGGAGCTGATTGACGAGATCCTGAACTCCGTCCTGTTCCTCCTGATTGGCTTGGAAGTCATGCTGCTGCGTTTCGACACTGGCTATCTGGCCGCGGCCTTGCTGGCGATCCCTATTGCATTGGCAGCTCGATTGATCAGTGTCTCGATACCCATACTGTTGCTCTCCCGACGAGATAAATTCACCCAAGGAGCCGTGCCGGTGTTGGTTTGGGGCGGCCTCCGGGGCGGCATATCGGTCGCCTTGGCTTTTTCCCTGCCCGAGAATGAGATCAAGCCGCTGATTCTCGCCATCACCTACAGCGTGGTGGTATTTTCCATCGTCGTACAGGGCCTGACGGTCAAAGCGGTGGTTGCAAAGATGGTTCAGCCGGCAACCGACACGTAACTGGAACCCAAAACCACGCCGGGCCAGGCCGGTTGCGATCGTGGGCGCACAAGCCAGATCAGGCTAGGGCCGAATTTTCAGTTCCTCTTCCAGGCGGAAACGCAGGACGGTTTCGGGCGGGAAGTTGATGTTGCGCTTCCCGGTCAGCAGGGCCGCTGCGGTGCCCGCGCCCGCGCCGATGGCGGCTCCGATGCCCGCGCCTTTGCCGCCGCCGGTGGCTCCGCCCACGACTGCTCCGGCACCGGCGCCGCCGCCGATGAAGAGGACGTCGCGCATGGTCTTGCTGCCTTCCTTGTGCCCGGCGGTGGTGGTGGCGATGTTATAGCTCCGGCCCTTCACCTGCACGCCCGTCAGCGTGACCCACAGCTCGGCCCGGCCCTTCAGGCGGCCGGAGGGTTTGGCGCCGGTTACCCGGCCCGTAATATCTGCGCCTTCGGGGAGCGCCACCTTATCGCCCACCACCACTGGACTGGCCAGCGTGGCCTGGAAGGTGTCGCCGGTCTTGCTATCTTTGGAGTTGAGGCTGGTGATCAACCGCGCTTCCAGCTCGGTGCCCGCCGGTACAACAATCGGAGCCGGCCGCGGGCGCGAACGCGCCTGCTGCGAGGGTTGCCCACCTTCACCCTCAGCGCTCTCCTCCGCCGGCTGCTGCGTGCAGCCGACGAATGCCAGCGACAACACCAGCACACTCAAACTCAACTTGGGGAAAGTCTTCATGGTTGGCTCTCCTGTAGAAAATCCTGAACCCTGATGCCGCCAGTCTAGCATACATATCTCCGTCGCCACGACTGGGAGAGTGCTGAAACGTATTGGGGCCCGTCATTCTGAGCGTAGCGAAGAATCTCACCCCATCGAACTGAGCAACGTGTGAGATTCTTCGTCGCCTCCAGCCTGCCTGCGGCAGGCAGGCCCGCCTCGGGCGGGCAGGCTCCTCAGAATGACACAGGGGGAGTTCTTTTCAATGCCCTGCTAGAGGAGCGAGGTCACGCGTCCGTCGTGCTCCTCCACGACCACGTTGTCGATCAGGCGGACGCGGCCGATCCAGACCGCCAGCGCCACCAGCACGCGGCCAGTGACGCGCTCAACCGGCGCCAGGGTTTCCGCGTCCACCACCGCGGCGTAGTCGATGCGGGCGCTCGGTTCCTGTTCAATCAACCGCCGCATCTCAGCGGCGATGCTGGCGGAGTCGCGCTCGCCCTGTTGCAACCGCTCGCGCGCGCCACTCAGGGCGCGGTAGAGCACCAGCGCCGCCCGGCGTTCCTCCGCGTTCAGGTAAGCGTTGCGGGAACTCATCGCCAACCCGTCGGTCTCGCGCACGATGGGGCAGACGACAATCTCCACCGGCAGGTGCAAGTCACGCACCATGCGCTGCACCACCACGCACTGCTGCGCGTCTTTCTGCCCGAAGTAGGCGCGGTGGGGCTGAACGGCCTGGAAGAGCTTGGCCACTACCGTTGCCACGCCGCGAAAGTGACCGGGGCGGAACTCGCCTTCCAGCGGCGCAGCCACCTGCTCGACCGTAACGTAGGACTGGAAGCCGGGGGGATACATTTCCTCCACCGTGGGGGCGAAGAGGAAGTCCACGCCCTCGCGTTCGAGCCGCCCGCGGTCGTGCTCAGGGTCGCGGGGATAGTTGAGGTAATCCTCGTTGGGGCCGAACTGGGCCGGGTTGACGAACACCGAGACAACGGTAACGTCGCACTCCTGCTGCGCACGCCGTACCAGCGAGAGGTGCCCCTCGTGCAGCGCACCCATGGTGGGCACCAAACCGATGCTGCGGCCCGCGCCCCGCACGCCGGCGGCGGCCACTTGCATCTCGGCTACGGAGACAAGTGTTTTCATCGGGGACAAATGGAAATCAACCAGCGTGAAGCGGCCCCGCCCAGCGGGGCTCTTCCAAGCTGACATAGAATATTTTCATCCGCGCCTGGAGAGGTGGCGGGAGGAGAAGATGCACGAAAGCGGGTGCAAAGCACCACTTCCGGACTAAAATCTAATTTACTCACCTCTTCCCAGACAAGTAGGCGGAGGCAAAGTCCACCGGCGGGGGCTGCGCCCCCAGTTGCCGCAGCAGCGTGGTGACCTGGCCGCGGTGGTAGCTCTGGTGGTTGAGCAGGTGGTAGAGGGTCTGCCAGAGCTCGAAGGTCAGTTGTTTTCCCTCACTGTTGCTATAGGTAAATTTCTGGCCGAGCTTGAGCAGGTTGATGCCGGCCAGGTAGGAGCGCATGTCCTCTTCCGTCGCGCGCCAGCGCTCGGCGATGGCGGCCACGCTGGTGCATTCCTCAAAGGAAGGAGCTTCTTCCGGTGTGCGACCATTCCAGCGCTCGAGCCAAGCCCATTCGGCGATAATCATGTGGGCCAGGGTGTCGCGCACGGAAGGGAAGCTGTTGCCGAGCGGTTTCAGAAACTGCTCTTGGCTGAGGCTTGCGCAGGCTTTCAATTGCTGGTCGCGGGCCCAGTAGTGGTAGTCGAAGAGTTCCTTGAAGATGCTGAGCGGAATCATGCCGTCGCTCTACGGCCGGGTGGAGCTGCGCGCCAGCCCCGCTTTCTGCCGGGTGAACCACTGCTCGCGCACTTCGGCGGCCAGGTGTGTGGTTTCAGCCTCGCCGGGGAAACCACCCTTGACCACATCGGTGCAGAAGCCGCGCACCGCTTGGTCGAGCGCCGCGCGCAGGTCGGCGTAGCGCCGGACAAACTTGGGGTGGACACCGAAGCTCAGCCCCATCAGGTCGTGCAGCACCAGCACCTGCCCGTCGCAGCCGGGGCCGGCACCGATGCCGATGGTGGGGATGCGCAACTCAGCGGTGATGCGCTCGGCCACTTCCGCCGGGATGCTCTCCAGCACCAGCGAGAAGGCGCCGGCGGCCTCGACCGCATGGGCGTCGCGCAGGAGCTGCTCAGCCGCGGGCAGGGTCTTGCCCTGCATCTTGAAGCCGCCCAGCGCGTGCACCGACTGCGGGGTGAGGCCGACGTGGCCCATGACCGGGATGTCGTTCTCCGCCAGCCGGGCGATCAGCTCCAGGCGCTTCTCGCCGCCTTCGATCTTCACCGCTTCGGCCCCGGCTTCCTTGACGAAGCGGACGGCGTTGGCGACCGCGCCGGTGAGGTCAATCTGGTAACTGCCAAAGGGCATGTCGGCCACCAGCAGCGCGCGCTGGGTGCCGCGGCGGGCAGCGCGGGTGTGGTGCAGCATCTCGTCCATGGTGACGGCCAGGGTGTCGTGGTGGCCGAGGACCACCATGGCGAGCGAGTCGCCCACCAGGATGATGTCCACCCCGGCTTCGTCCACCACCCGGGCGGTGGGGTAGTCGTAGGCGGTCAAGCAGGTGATGGGTTCGTGACGGGATTTCTTCTTGAGAATTTCCGGTACGGTGACCTTATAGGTCTCCCGTCCGGACTGCCCTGAGTGGGCGTTCGGAACGGCGCTCATGTTGTCCTCCGGGTATCGCGCCCTTAACGGGCTGCAATCCCTTGGGTTCCGCCGAAGCAGAACCCAATTATTAGACTCCTTTCCTGCCGGTCTTGGCAACCCCGATTTTCATGGGAGCAGACCCACGCCGGCCAAGGCGGGTGCCCCGCCACTGGCGGGATAAACTCCGCACCTCTTCCAAGCTGTCTTAGCTGGGCAAAGGCCAGAGGAGAAAAACCATTGCCGCCGACCGAGAGGCAGACAGAAATGCGTGCCCACCCTGCCTACCGCAGGCAGGCGCAGGCAGGTCTACCCTACCGGCAAAGGAGAATTTCAGTAGCGCAGGCATGCCTGCCTGCGGCAGCAGAAAAGGCCGACGATGAACCCTGCCCCTCGCTGTGCTCCCTTCGGCTTCGCTTCCCTCGGCTACGCTCGGGACAGGCAGGGCAAGTAGGGACAAGCCGGGTTCATCGCCGCTACCGCGGGTGGGTAGTGTCCTAATTTGAGCGATTCCGAACTCGGCCCCAATTCACACCGAGCCCCCAGGCCCCTGCCTGGGGGGAAGTAAAAATGCCTGCGGCGGGTGCCGCAGGGATTGGTGTGAAATTAGGACACTACCCCACGGGCGAAGTGCGCTCACTCGGGGCCGAGGGGGAGGAAATACTGGGTGCCTTTGACGGGCTCGCTCAGGCGGCGGAGCAGCCCCTGGAGGTCCTGGTTGCGCTCGACGAAATCAATCTCCGTGGTGTTGACCACCAGCAGGTTCGAGGCCTCGTAGCGGAAGAAAAAGTGCTCGTAGGCCTCCACTACTTCCCGGAGGTAAGCGTGAGAGAGGTCGCGCTCGCGCGGGTCGCGTTTTTTCTTCAGGCGCTTGCGCAGCACGTCGGGCGAGGCCTGGAGATAGATGACCAAGTCGGGGTTGGAAATCTGCGGGCGGAAAAGCTGGTAGTAGCGCTCGTAGAGTTGGAGCTCGGCATCGTCGAGGGTGAGGGCGGCAAAGATGCGGTCGCGCTCGAAGAGGTAGTCGCAGACCACCGGGCGAGGGTCGCGCTCCAGGCCCAGGTCGCTCAACTGCTGGTAGCGCGTCAGCAGGAAGTGCAGTTGCGCTCGCAGGGCCGCGCCCGGCCGCTCGGCGTAGAAGTCGGCCAGATAGGGGTTGTCGTCAGGGTCGGCGACCAGGCGGGCGTGCATGCGCTCGGCCAGAATGCGCGCCAGGGTGGACTTGCCCACCCGGATGGGGCCTTCGACCGCCACGTAGCGCGGCGGAGTAAACTTTGGTGTAAGTGGCATCCCCCAGTCTTCCGTCGGAACCGAAGAGATTATAACGTGGGATGCAGAGTTTTCCAGCGCCCGACTCAGGGGATTCGCTCGACGCGAAGGGAAGAGACCCGGTCGTTCCCGACCGCGGTGCGGCCCAAGGAAGGGGCGTCGCTGCGCAGGACGACCGAGCGGCCACGAAAGTTGCTGTCCTTGTAAAGGGTCACGGTGTAGCCCGGCGGCACCCGGATGGAACTGGCCCGGTCGTTGCCGATCAGGTTGTCTTTGAGGTTGGAGTCGCTCGCCCGAAAGATTTCGCTGCGGCCGGTGTAGCCGTCATGCTCATACAGGGTGACGCCCTCGGGGCTGCGCGGCACCGACGGGGCCGGGGCGGCAGGCGGGACCGCAGACGCCTCGGCTACGGTTGCAGAAGGCGCTCCGATGCCCAGATAAGGATTGAAAGCGTAGTCCAAAGAGAAAGGCTCCGGCAGGGTCAGGTTGCGGGAGACGCCGTAGGCAGGGTCCAGCCCCCACTGTCCGACCGCCAGGACTTTCTTTTTCCGGGTGCGACGGTCGTGCCAGCCCCAGAATGGTTTGGCCTTGTTCGACCCGTGCTTGCGTCCGCGAAACGCGCCTGCAATCTCCGCTTGCGCGGGGCGGGGCCGGTCGCCGTAGGGCTGGTAGGCGTAGTAGGCGTCGAAGGCGCGGCTGCTGCGGCCTTCTTGGGCGCGCAGCCACCACTGGTCGTAGATGGAGAGCAGCTCGTAGCCCACCCGGCGGTGGTTGGCATGCCGGGGGCGCTCGGCGACGCCTTTGTAGATGTAGGTCACGCCGGTGCCGGCGGTAAATTCATCCCGGCCCAACGAAAAGCGCGCGTGGGAGTCGCGCGAGCCGTAAATGCCGTGGCCGCCCGACTCGACAAAGATGACCGGATGAGAACCCTGGTAGAACTCCACCTCGCCGTCGAAACTGTGCACGTTTTTCTTGACCCGGCGGTCGGCGCGATAGGAATAGATGTTGTTGTGGGCGAGCGTTTCCATCACCTGCAAGCGGCCGTAGGGCGAGCCGTCCTTGGCAATGGTGAGGATCAAACCTTCGTTGTCGTTCTCGTGGCAGGTGCCGGCGACGCACCGGTCGGAGTAGTCGCGGGGGTGGAAGAGGTTGTAGAGGAGAAACCAGTGGGTTGGGGTTTCCATCACGGCGTAGTGGACGTAGGCCTGGGAGCTGCCCATCGGTTGGTTGTCCCAGTTGTTTTCTCCCTCCCAGTCGCCGTCGAAATCGAAGCGCGCCAAGTAATCCGATTTGGGCTGCCACCAAGTCTCCTGGGCCACGAAAGGGGCGTAGTGCTCGGCCAAGCGGCGATAGGGATCGCTGGACTTGGATTCCCCGGAAAAGCTCTTCTGCTCGCGCGTTCGGCGAGAAGGTGCCCGGGGCGTGACCTCGATGGCAAGGGAGGCGGTCTTGCCCTTGAGCTCCGCTCTGACGGTGTAGCGCCCGGGCTGCTCCGGGGCGGTGTAGAGAAAGGCATCTTGGAGCGTGAACTTGGTGGTGGTGCGGCTTAGAAGCCTGCCGACCAGGCCCACGTTTTCCTCGCCATAGAAAGGTTCGGACTCCTTCCACTGATAGCGGAAAGGCTTGGAGAGCCAGCCGCCGTTGGGCTGCTGGACCCGGAGCTTGGCGCCGCCCACGCGCAGGCGCACCCGTTTGGTCTGCTCGCCTTCGGTGACCTGACCGTAGGCGAGCACCTGGAGCACCAGCGTCTCGTGGGGGCGGATGCGGGCCGGGGCCGGGTCGCTGCGCAGCTTGATCTCGGTCAGGGTGCGCTTGCTGTCGGCGGCAGGTTGGGCGGGCACCCGAGCCTGAAGTAAAAGGGGGAGAAACAGCAAACCCGCAAGGAGATTGCGGACGGCTGGTGGCGAAGCGTTTCTCACGGCATCCTCCTTGTCACTTCAATTGGATGCGGTGGCCGAGCCGGATTATACCTGAGGACGCTGCTTCGCGGGCCAGCCCCGCCCTTAGCGGGGCAAGCTCCGCCTTTGGCGGGACCAGCGGCGGACGGTGGCGCGGTCGGTGAGCCCGGCCAGCATCTCCGCGGCGGTCTTGCGTGTGAGGGGATGGCGCAGCTCAGGGGCGAGGTCGCACAGCGGCGCCAGCACAAAACGGCGCTCGGCCAAACGCGGATGCGGAATGGTGAGCTCAGCCAAACGGACAACGCTGGTGCCGTAGAAAAGAATGTCAATGTCGATGGTGCGCGCCACCGGCTGGGGAGCGGCCGCCGGGCGGCGGCCCAGTTGGCGCTCAATGCGCTGGGTGGCGTGTACCAGCGACATTGGCATCAACTCCGTCTCCACTTCCAGCACACAGTTCAGGAACCAACGCTGGGCCGCCGTGCCCACGGGCTGGGTTTCATAAAGGGGCGAGCGCCGCCGCACCGCTATGCCCGCCGCGGTCAAAGCCTCCAGCGCCCGCTCGATATGCTTCTCCCGGTCTCCCTGGTTCGACCCCAGGGCGAGATAGGCGGTCTTGGTGGTGCGAGTCATCGGAGTCCGCGCCGCTGCCAGTCGGTTGTGCGCGCAGGCAAGGAGATTCTACGCCGCTTGCGCAATCTAGTCAGCCCCAGCGCTGCAGGGGAAGAGAGGCAGACAGGAATGTCTGCCCCACCAAACAAGGCGGGCGTACTGTTCGGTATCACCTCTCAACGGGGGTGTAGGTCAGTTTCACGATGTTGATATGCCGCTGAGCCCGGCGGCACCTGCCTGCCTACCGCAGGCAGGCCGCCGGGTGGAAAAACAGCACAAGCGCCCCGTGGCAGGTGCCCTTCGACTCTGCTCAGGACAGGCCACGGGGCTCGGCGTGTTTCTTTTCGATAGCTGCACTGTGCGACAAGCTTGAATTGACTGCCGGGGAGGGGTAGGCTGGCAGCAGGCACGAGGTTCGCCGGCCAAGGCGCACAGGTCCAGGCTTGGGGGGAGGAAGGAGCAAGCCATGGACATGCTGGTGGCGGCGGAAGTGGTGGCGGTGCTGACGGCGTGGGGATTTCTGTTTCTCTCCGTGCGTCGCTGGGGCCCCGGCCGGAGGAAGCGCTCGGTGCGCTGTCCGGAAAAGAAGCAGCGGGCCAAAGTTCTGGTGGAGCACCGCGAGGGCGACTACGGCAGCGTGTATGCGGCTGACGTGATCGCCTGCTCGTTGCTCCCGAAAGAAAAGCCGGTCACCTGCGAGAAGAAGTGCCTGGATCGGCTCTAGTTCCTCTGGGCTGAAATCTCCCCGCGGCAGAGTTTCCTGCGGCTGGATTTCATGCATCCAACCTGCGTAAGATTGGGGCTTCCGCGCCGGAGGGGTGCGGTTGCTTTGATCTGATTCGCCCTGTACGCGAAAGAGGAAAAAAGGAGTAGCCGCAATGTCCAAGCCAGCCACAAGGAAAGGCCAACTCATGGGTTGTGTCCGACGGAGCCTCTGGTGGGCCCAGCTTTTGTTCCTGTTCGCCGGTTTGGGGCTGTGGGCCCAGCAACCGGCGCTGAAAGCTCCCCCAGAAACTCGCCGCGACAACACGCGGGAGGTGCTGCACGGGGTTGAGATTGCCGACCCCTACCGCTGGCTGGAGGATCAGGAAAGCCCGGAGACGCGAGCGTGGATTGATGCGCAGAACGAGTACACCCAATCAATCCTGAGCGCGCTGCCGGGGCGCGAGCAACTGAAGCGGCGGCTGACGGCGCTACTGAAGATCGACACCATTGGCCTGCCGCGGGCGCGCGCGGGCCGCTACTTCTTCTCCAAGCGGCGGGCGGATCAAGACCTCTCCGTCATCTACACCCGAAAAGGACTCGAAGGCGAGGACGAGGTGCTGATTGACCCGCATCCCATGAGCTCCGACCACACCACCTCGGTCACGCTGCTGAATGTTTCCGCCGACGGCGTGCTGGTGGCCTACGGCGTCCGCCAGGGGGGCGAGGACGAGATTGAGGTCAGGCTGCACAGCGTGGATGCGCGCATGGACTTGCCCGACCGCCTGCCCAAGGGGCGGATTTGGGGAGTTTCGCTGCGGCCGGATAAGCGCGGGTTTTACTACACGCGCTTCGGCACCGAGGGGCCGCGCGTCTATTACCACAAGATCGGCACCAAGCCCGCGCTCGACATTGAAATCTTCGGCAGGGGCTACGGGCCGGGCAAGATTATCGTCAGCGAGTTGTCGGAAGACGGGCGCACCCTGCTGATCACGGTCGCGCACGGTTCGGCTGCCGACAAGACCGAGATTTACACCGTGGACGTGGCCAACAACGGCCCGGCGGTGCCGGTTGTGAACGACATTGACGCCCGCTTTGAGGGAAAGATCGGCGGCGACACGCTCTTCCTGCAAACCAACTGGGAAGCGCCGCACGGGCGAATCCTGGCGGTTGACCTGGAGAACCCCGCCCGCGACCAGTGGCGCGAGATCGTCCCGGAGAGCGAGGCCGTCATCCGAGGGTTCTCCCTGGTCGGGGGCAAGCTGTTCGTCAACTACCTGGAGGACGTCCGCTCGCGGGTGCGGGTCTTCACGCCGGAGGGAGAGCACGTGCGCGACATCGAGTTCCCCACCCTGGGCACGGTGAGCGGCGTGCGCGGACGCTGGGGGAGCCAGGAAGCTTTCTTTGTGTTCACCTCTTTCCACGTGCCCACCACGATTTATCGCACCGACGCGGCTGAGGGAGGGCAGGAAATCTGGGCGCAGCTCCAGGTGCCGATTGACAGCGCCGATCTGGAAGTCAAGCAGGTGTGGTACGAATCCAAAGACGGCACCCGGGTGCCGATGTTCCTGGTGCATCGCAAGGGACTGCCACTAAACGGCGCCAACCCGACGCTGCTGACCGGCTACGGCGGGTTCAACCTCAGCCGGACGCCGAGGTTTTCCTCCACCGCAGTGGCGTGGGCAGAACACGGAGGCGTGTATGCGCTGGCGAACCTGCGCGGCGGGGGCGAGTTCGGCGAGGAGTGGCACCGGGCGGGGATGCGGGAGAAGAAGCAGAACGTCTTCGACGACTTCTTCGCCGCGGCCGAGTGGCTGATCGAGAAGGGCTACACCAATCCCTCCAAGCTGGCCATCCGCGGAAGCAGCAACGGCGGGCTGCTGGTGGGCGCCGCGCTGACCCAGCGCCCGGAGCTGTTCCAGGCGGTGGTGTGCGCCTACCCACTGCTCGACATGCTGCGTTACCACAAGTTCCTGGTGGCGCGCTTCTGGGTGCCGGAGTACGGCTCCTCCGAGGACGCCGAGCAGTTCGACTACCTCCGCGCCTACTCGCCCTACCACCAAGTGGAACCCGGCACCGACTACCCGGCAGTGCTCTTGATTACCGGCGACTCCGACACGCGCGTGGCTCCGCTGCACGCGCGCAAGATGGCGGCGCTGCTCCAGTCGGCCACCGGCTCGGAGCGGCCGGTGCTGCTGCACTACGACACCAAGGCCGGGCACTCGGGCGGCCTGCCGGTCAGCAAGCAGATTGAGAACTCCACCGATTGGCTCAGCTTTCTGTTCTGGCAACTGGGCGGGACGGACTAGCCAGGGAACCCCAGAGCTTGTTGCATAACCGCTCCCAGTGAGGCCTCAGGGGCTAAAGCCCCTGTTTTTTCCTTACCCTTGGATGTCAGGGCTGAAGCCCTGACCCGCCATGCGGAGGTTATGCAACAGCTTCTAGCCGGCTTCAAGTCGGTCGTTATTAAAGAAAACAAGGGAAAGCTTTAATAAGGACACACGCTATTAAAGTTTGGTTGAATTCAGGTTCAGCCTGAAGGTTCCCCCCTGACAGGGTTAGGCGGCGCCTGGTTCTAGGCCAAGCGGTTGATGCGGTCGAGGCGAAGCAGGGTGCGGTAGAGGATTTCGCAGCCGCAGGCGACCTCTTCCGGGCGGGTGTACTCCTGCGGGGAGTGGCTGATGCCCTCGCGGCTGGGGACAAAGATCATTCCCACCGGGCAGAGCCGCGCCATCGACTGAGCATCGTGACCAGCCCCGGAGGCCATGGTCAGCGTGGGCGCGCGCATCTCCTCAGCCGCTTTCTGGACGTGGAAGCGGACGGCGCGGTGGGTGAGCGCAGGCTCATAGGAGATGATTTTCTCCATGGAGAACTGCACGCCGTCGGCGGCGGCCAGTCCGGCAGCGCGCCGACGGATGCGCTCGCCCAAGGCATCAATTTTTTCCAGCGAGAGGTCGCGCAACTCGACCGAGAGCTCAACCCGGCCAGGGATGATGTTCTGGGCGCCGGGTTGGACTTCGATCTGGCCCACGGTGCCGACCTGCCGGCCAGGCTCAGAGGTGACTAGGTTGCGCACGGCCAGGATGATCTTGGAAGCGGTGACGAGGGCGTCGTGGCGCTGGTCCATGGGGGTGGTGCCGGCGTGGTTGGCTTTCCCTTCCAGCACCACGGTGTATTCGTTGATGCCGACGATGCCTTCCACCACGCCGATGGGAATGCCGCGCCGCCAGAGGATGCCGCCCTGCTCAATGTGCAGCTCCAGGTAGGAATGAATGCTGCCGGGCGGCGGCGTCATCCGGGAGATGCGGTTGGGGTCGCCGCCGTAGCGAAGAATCCACTCCTCCAGCTTCACCCCTTGCTCGTCCACCAAGCCGAGCTCTTCCGGCTCCACCAAGCCGGCGACAGCCCGGCTGCCGAACAGGCCGCGGCTGTAGTGGTGGCCTTCCTCGTTGCGGAAGATGACCAGCTCCAGCGGGTGGCGGGTGCGGATGTTCTTCTCGTTCAGGGTGCGAACAACTTCCAGCGCGCTCATGGAACCGACGCAGCCGTCGAAGTTGCCGCCGCGGGGGACGGTGTCCATATGCGAGCCGAACCAGAGGGCGGGTAGGTCGTCGCGCTCGCCCGCGCGCCGCGCGCGAATGTTGGCGGCGGCATCGACCATGACGTCAAGCCCCGCGTCGCGCAGCATCCCCAGCAGCCAGTTGTGGGCGGCCAAGTCGTCGGGAGAAAAACCGATGCGGGTGGTGCCGCCTGCGGCCAGTTGGCCGAACCGGCTCAACTCCTGCAACGATTGCCAGAGCCGCTCGCTGTTCACCAGGGTGGCCTGGCACAGCACCGGACGTTCCTGCTGGCCCCACAGGCTGTTGGCCGTCGCCGCCGCGCCCAACAAACCGGTGGCCACCTGCTGATTGAACTCCCGCCGTGTGAGCATCGTATGCTCCTTTATGTCTAACCCTTTGGGATGCCTTGCGTCTAACCAGAGTGGCGCAGTGAGCTTGCTAGAGTCGAGGGATAAGTGTCAAGCAGGAATCACCCGGGGGAGTTTCTCTTTTTCTTCGTAGGAAGAGGCGGGTAATACTGACCGTGACCATCTACCTATTGTAGGACTGCCGACGAGCGCATAAACCCATACCTTCGGGGAAGGCTGTGGGGACTGCCGCCGTCAAGGTAGGCTCGTCTCTCGTGCCCCTATTTGTTACAGGGAGTGCCATGTTAGCTCGGGGCCAAAAGAACGTTCGATCTCCCATCCTGGTTCAGGTCGAAGAGCAGGGGGAGCGACAGAACTGTTTGGGGCGGGCCAGAAACATCAGCCTCAGCGGCGTCCTGATGGAAACGCCAGACACGCTCGCCGAAGGCGCCGGAGTCATCATCCGCTTTTTCGTTCCGCCTGACCGCAGCCCCATCGAAACCGCCGGCCGGGTGGTGAAAAGCGGGCCGGGCAACTCCATGGTCATCGCCTTCCTGGGCCTGCCCGAAAGCCAGAAAGAAAAACTGCTGGCCTATCTCAAGACCGTGGACAGTACCGGCTTCCCCGAGCCGGTGCCGGCCACCGACGACGCTGAGCCGCGCCAGCGCCGCAGCGGGCGCCTCGTCCGCCGGGTTTCCGTGCTGCTGAATTGGCAAGACCCCGAAGGACGCCCGCGGCAGCAAGCAGCCGAGACGCTGCGCTTGAGCCGCTACGGGGCCGTGGTTCTTTCGTTCAGCGAGCTGCCGCCCGGACAACTGATCCGCATCTCGGTGCCCGATACCGGACGGGAAGGCTCCGCCCGAGTGGTGTGGAGCGCGGCAGCGGAACTCCCCGGCAGGGTAGAACTGGGCCTGGAGTTCCTGGGGGTGGAAAACTTCTGGGAGATGGCGTTTCCCTCCGGGCAGCCCGATGCTCCCAAGAGCACTTCTCGCCGCAGCGGGCGGCTGCCCTGCCGCATGGATGTGAGCGTGTGCTGGTCGGATGAGTTAGGGCGAGCGCGGGAGGAAGCGGGCCAGACGCGCCTGCTGAGCCGGCACGGCGCTCTGCTCACCTCACTGGTGACGCTGGAAGTCGGCCAGAGCCTTCGGTTGCACGTGCCCGACCTGGGGCGCGAGGTGGAATCCCGGGTGGTGTGGGCCCGCCCGGGGGAGATTCCCGGCCGCACCGACTTGGGCGTGGAGTTCATCGGCACCGACAACTTCTGGAACATCAATTTCCCCCCGCCCGAGCCTGCCCAGCGCCCCGCCTGAGTATGTTCCCCCCAACGCTGGTGTGAGAGCCCGCGCTTTTGCTCTTGACCCCGCACGCACCAACAGAGCAGAATCGCGCTGTCGTTGCGCTGGTCGGATGCCGTTCTCTTCACACAAACAGGCTGGCGCGGTGCTTTTTTCCACGAGCAGAAGTTACTTCAAGCAGGAGGGCACAATGAAAAGTAATTGGTTGATTCTCGCAACGCTGGCGCTGCTGGCGGCCGGATGCGCGCCGCAAGTAGACCTGGAAGCCGAGCGCACCGCGCTCCTCACGGCCGACGAGGCCTGGTCGCAAAGCGCGGCGGACCTGGATGGGTTTATGTCCTTCATGGCTGATGATGCATCCTTATTGCCGTTCGACGCACCGATTGCCACCGGCAAGGAAGCTATTCGCGCCGCTTTTTCCGCGCTCTCCTCCGCTCCGGGATTCGCCCTGAGCTGGAGCGCCACCGGGGCGGAGGTCTCCCGCGCCGGCGACTTGGGCTACACCATCGGCGCCTTCGAGCTCACGGTCAACGATGCCGAGGGGAATCCGGTCACCACAACGGGCAAGTACGTAACCGTCTGGAAGAAGCAGACCGATGGGGAGTGGAAAGTAGTGGCCGACATCTTCAACCGCGACGCGCCCTAGGCGTTTCCCGATGTAACCGAGCCTACTTGAGCCGGTACTTTCAGGCGACGTCGGCCCAGTTTCGGGCACAACTCGTAAAACCAAATGACACTCTCGGTTTCCCACGCAGGGGTCACCGCCACCCAAATCTCGTCCACATGGGCAAGCTGCGGGAACTCCGGCCGCACATTGTCGATGGCCTTCCGTAGTCGCGCAAACCCGTGAACCACGTCTGCTTTCTCTAGCAGCAAGATGCACCGGTCGGCATGTGTACCGACCAGCTTTGGTAGCTTTCGGGCGAGCGCTACTTTCATCACGTCATCGAGCGAATCCGATGGCAGACTTCGCGCCACGAAGAAGTACCCAGCCGGGCGGAACACTTCGTTGACGGTTTTTTCGACAGTGACCAACAATTCAAAGGGCAGGCCGGGAACCTTGTGCCTCGAAGTGCCTTCAGGGAAGCTCGGAAGGTGGGCCTGCAGCCAAGTCCGCAGGCTTCCGCACACCTGGGTCCAATCAACCCCTTTCGGTACAGCACCGACTTCCGTGCTGATGGTGACATAATGGCCGGGCAGACACAGGGATAGATCTTGGTCGAGCGGAGCGATGGCGGTGAGGAACCTCTGAGAGTCCTCCCGCTCGTCCACGAAGGGCTGCAGCAGGGTGTGCTCAATTGCCAGCGTGGCTCCGGCGTTGTCTTCCGCAATCGCTTCTACAGCCTGCTTTGTGCTGTCGGCCTAGTCAGGCCACGCCGCGATTTTGTAAGTGGAGCCAGCTTCCGCATTGTAGGCAGGTACAAAAAGCGTGACCAACTCCTGGTCTCTCTTCACGCTCTGATTATGCGTCACCTTGAAGGGCTCGGGCAAGTTGCTGCGCTTACAGGGGCGGAGCACAAACCCTCCTGCGGCTGCCTGTCAGGTTCGAGGCGGTGCTGAGGAGGGCGAGCCAGCCTACAAGGACGCCCCTGTTTTCTGTCAATTCCTTCTCCGCTAGAATCGGCCGCATGGACTTCTTCTTTGCGGACGACTCCCGCCAGCGAAATCCCTCCACACGCCGAATGGGGCCTCTGGCACGCCGAAGGCAATGCAGTCGGGAAGAATTAGTACTTTCGTGACTGGTCCCTTTGTGGCATAAACTGACAGCTACCATGCAACTCAGGGAGGATAGGAGGCTATGCTAACTATCCTGACAGTGATCGCCCTGCTAATCCTGTTTGCCCTTCTTCATAGGATTTACCAAGTCGAGCGCGAGTTCCGCTATCGGCTCCACCGTGACTACGAAGAGCGGGAAGAACGCGACCGCAGACGCGAACGTGCACGAAGGGCACTTGGAGAAAGCCATTAAGACCTTGCACGACCCAGAATACGAGAAGCTGGACTTCGCCTTGGGTACGGGGCACGGCGTCGCTCGTGCCGAGAGGATTATGGCGGCCAAGACTTGGGAAGAAGTTGAGGCAATTGCCTGTGGCGATGACCTGGAAACAGAAAGGGACAAATTGGAGTTTTTTGCGGATAGTGAACGGAAAGAAAAGAGGTGGCAGGAGCAAGCCAAAGCCCAGAAGGAGGGCGAAGAGCAAGAAGGCCCGGAAGGTACCCAGCGGAACTAGCGGTTTGTCTCAGCTGTCATGCCAAAGGTGCACCATACTCGACGCCCGCCCCTTCAGGCAAGACGAACTCAAACCGCCCGGCACCGCGCCGCTCGCGGCAGAAGGCAGCCGGATTCGACCCGGCAGCTACTTCTTCTTGTAGGTCAGGCGGAAGATGGTGCCGCCACTGTCATCGGAGATGTAGAGCGCGCCGTCGGGGCCGGTGGCGACGTCCACCGGGCGATGGCTCACCCGCCCGCCCTTGAACCAGACGTCCACAAAGTCTTCCAGCGCCACCGGGCGGCCGTCGCGGAAGCGCACCCGCACCACCTTGTAGCCGGTGGGCACCGACCGGTTCCAGGAGCCATGAAAGGCGATGAAGAGGTCGCCGCGGTACTCTTCCGGAAACATCTCTCCGGTGTAAAACCCCAACCCCAGGGGAGCGGTGTGCGCCGGCATCTCGAAGGTGGCCGGCTGGGTCGCAGCGCAGCGTTCGGGAGAGCCGAAGTCAGGTTCAGGGATACGGTCGCCATAGCAATAAGGCCAGCCGTAGTCGCCGTCCTTCTCGATCAAGTTCAACTCTTCGGGGGGCAGGTCGTCGCCCAGCCAGTCGCGGCCGTTGTCGACGGCCCACAACTCGCCGGTCTCAGGATGCCAGGTAAAGCCCACCGAGTTGCGTAGGCCGCGGGCGTAGAGTTCAAACTGCCCGGTGGCCGGGTTCAGGCGGGAAATGGCGGCGCGCAGCGGATGCTCCTCCTCGCACACGTTGCAGGAGGAGCCGACGGAAACGTAGAGCCCGCCGTCGGGCCCGAAGCCGATGGTACGGGTGAAGTGCTGGCCGCCCGGAGGCAAGCCGGCGGCGACTTCTTCTTGCTGGTCGGCGCGGCCGTCGCCGTCGGTATCGCGCAGGCGGACCACGCGGTGCGTCTCACCCACGTAGAGCCAGCCGTCTGCCCCGTCCCCGGTCGAAGGGTCGCGCCACGCCAGCCCGTGCGGGGAAGTCAAACCTTCGGCAAAGGTAATCACCTCGTCGGCCCGGCCGTCTTGGTCGCGGTCGGGCAAGGCCAACACGGTGCCGGCGCGAATCGAGCTGACGTAGAGCGTGCCGTCGGGCCCGAACGCCATGAAGCGCGCCGCGCCCAGCCCGGTGGCAAACTCGCTCAGCTCAAAGCCGGGCGGCAGACCCTGCTGCGCAGCGGCGACCGGCCCCTCCGCCGACCGGCTGCACCCAACGGTCAACAGCAGGACCAACAGTAGGCCGATGCCCGTGGTTTTCATCGAGTAGCGCCTCCGAACGAAGGCTCAACATACACGCTTGCTGCAGAGTTTTCCACGCTCAAGTAAATGGGCCGGGCGAGTGCCCGGCCCACGGTTCGGTTCTCGGTTGAATCGAGAGTATCTTATCTTCTGACTTTGACGGTGAGGGCGCGGTCGAGCTGGAGAGCAAGCTGGGAGCCGCGTTCGAATTTGATGTCGCGGCCGCGAGTCAGCAAGACCGCCGCGGTACCGGCGGCAGCGCCCACGCCCGCGCCGGTGGCTGCACCCTTGCCACCGCCTCCGGCAATGGCGCCGATGGCGGCTCCGATGCCAGCGCCCCCGCCGATGGTGGCGACGTCGCGCTTCTTGCTGCCCTGGCCGATGATTTCACCCTCTTCGCCCAGGGTTTCCTTTTCGCTCTCGTCCAACTCCGTGAGCGTAGCCACCAAGTCGAACACTTGTCCGTCGGGCAGCTCCAACTGCTCGAGCCGCAGGTCCATCTCAGCCCGGCCCCGAATGCGTCCGGCTCGCTTGGAGCGGGCCACGGTGCCGCGCACCACACTGCCCTCGGGGATGATTACCCGGCCGCCGATTTGCACCGGCTGGCTGACCACTCCACTGAAGGAGTCGCCCGCCCGATGGGTCTTGGTGCTGAGCGCTTCGTCCAAGGCGAAGACGATCTTGGTGCCCTCCGCCACGCGCACGCTGACCAGAGCAGGCGGGCGCGGACGGGGCGGCTCTGCACGTCTGGGCGGCTCCGCCGAACGCGCAGGCGCCGAGGCAGGCTCAGGAGAAGACGCGGCTGGGGAACTGGCTGGAGTTGCCGAGCGCTGGGGTGGGTGCGTATGGGCAGCCCGCGCAGGCTCTGCGGGCGGCTCGGGTTCAGGAGGCGGTTCGCTCAGGGCGACCTCTTCCACCGTCTCCGGCGCACTGCGGAACTGCGCGCCCACAAAAAATGCCACCACGGCAACAACTGCAATCAAAACTGGTACCAGGACTTTCGCTTTCATGCTTCTTACCCTTCCTTCCCCCCGCTGGCTCTTCGGTTATCTCCACCCCCGCTTCGGGGTTCGGGGTGGCCGGGGGCCGACCCGTACTCCATTGGAGAGTCGCACGCCACAACGGGTTGCCTGGAGCCCCACGCCTGCGAGGGTTTATTCCTGGCCGAGGGGTTTTGGTTACTGCGAGCGGTCAAGGTCAATCAGTCCGGCGAAGCCCGATTCTTGGTGGAGAAAGACGCGCTCCCGCATTTTGCTCATATCCGCAACTGTAGCACGGATGCGTTCTGCATAAGTGAGGATATTGCCCACGGTTTCCGGGTCGTGCTGCGGGAGCGTGCGGAGCTTCTCGGCCGACATCTGAATCACCTGCAAGGGGTTGTTGATTTCGTGCAGCAGGGTATTGGCGACCGCGCGCACGATCTCCAACTCAGCCAACCGGCGGGTCAGGCGGATGACTTCATACAGCAAGACCGCCCCAAAAGCGGCCATCAACGACCCCATCAACAGCATGTGCCAATAGGAGGGCATCACAATGACGTGGCTGGCGGTGTAGTAGATCTGATTGGACAGGGTGTGGAGAAAAAGGAACATCAGCGCGCCCATCAACGCCGGGTAGCGCAGGGCCAAGTGGACAATCCATGTTCGTGCGCGCTGCCAAGATGAACTCATCGCTCGAAACCTCCCTGGAGGTACCCGCAGGCGTGCTTCCTGAATGCTATCCCCCAAGTCGCATATCGGCAACTGGCGCCAAAACAGGAGGGGATGTAAGTGTTTCTCTAGCAATCGAATAGCGGCGGATGCCACGAGAACTGCGCACCGCCCGCCACCGGGAAAGGCATCCTCTGGAGGTGCACGGCCCGGCAGCAAGAGTTTCCGTCTACGCCTGTGGTAGCCAAACGGTATAATGACGGATGGAGGAGTGCCGGAGCGGTTGCCCCGCCGTTGACGGGGTTTTTGTCCCGCCGCAGGCGGGAAACGGGGCCGCTGAGATGAAGCGTTACTTCGTCTATGTCCTCGAAAGCCTAAGGGACCACGGGCACTACATTGGTTCCACCCACAACCTGAAGCAACGCCTAGCTGACCACAACGCTGGCAAAACCCGGTCACTGCGGGCGCGGCGCCCTTTAAGGTTGATTCATGTTGAGGAATTCACCCGCAGAAGTGACGCCAAGGCCCGCGAGAAACAAATCAAGAGCTACAAAGGGGGCGAGGCGTTCCGACGCCTGCTATGTCTTGCCTCTGTCCGCCTACACCCCTAGAATTGCAGGTGGAGGAGTGCCGGAGCGGTTGAACGGGGCCGCCTTGAAAGCGGCTAGCCCGAGAGATCGGGCTCGGGGGTTCGAATCCCTCCTCCTCCGCCATGTATTACCATTGTCATGAAAGCATTCGTCGTAGGTGCCACCGGGGTGCTGGGGCGGGAGACGCTGGCGGAGTTGCGCCCGGCGGGAGCGGCAGGCTAGAATCTGCACGTTCGCGGCACAAAGTTTTCCAAGGAGTTTTCAGACGATGAACCGATTGTTGCTAGGGCTTGTTCTCTGCGCGCTGCTGTCGGTGCCGGTGACGGCACAGAATTCCCAAACCGGCGACGCCCTCACCCAACTAGCCGAGCTGCCGGGCGTGAGCGGCTACGAAGAGCAGGTCAGCCAGTGGCTGGCGGAGCGGCTGCGGCAGGTGCACCCGCACGGCGTCAGCATCAAGGTAGAGGTCGACAACTTGGGGACGGTGCTGGTGACGCTGGGGGCGGGCACCCCACGCCGCCTGCTGGTAACGCACATTGACGAGCCCGGCTACGTCACCAGCAACATCACCGACGACGGCTACCTGCGCGTGCAGCGGCTGCCGCAGGGCGGCGTCCATCCCTGGTTCGACCTGCTGCACGCCACCTGGCCGGTGCAGATTCTGAGCCGGCGGGGAAAATTGGTTCCCGGCGTAGTCGCCGGCCTTTCCACCCACCTCCACCGGGTCCGCGAGCCGGTGCCCGCGCGCAACCCCGACCACCTCGACCAGATTTACATTGACGTCGGAGCCCGCTCGCGCGCCGGGGCCCGCGCACTCGGCATCGACCTGCTCGACCCCATCACGCGCGAAAAACACGCCTACCGCCTGGGCAACAATGAACTCACCGCGCCCTTCATCAGCGACCGCGCCGGGGCGGCGGCGCTGGTCGAGTTGCTGGAACGGCTGGACGGCACCAGTCTGCAAGGCACGCTGACGGTCGCCTTCGTGGTGCGCCGCTACCTGGGCAACCAAGGGCTGGACCGCATCGCCCGGCAGGTGGAAGCCGACAAGGTCATCTTCGTGCAGCGAGTCGAAGGCAGCGAAGCGCAACCCGGCGCGGGCGTCTTGCTGGCCCCGCTCGGCGACGGCGGCAGCGAGTTGGTGGACGAGATGGCAGCCAAGGCCAGCGAAAAACAGATTCCCGCCACCATCGCGCCCGCCCAACGCGCGCCCCGTGGCCGCTACACAGGCGTGCTGCCATTGCCGGCGCGCGCCGCCGTGGTCGGCTTCCCGGTGAAGTTCCCGCAGACGCCGGCAGAGATCGTCAGCGGAAAGGACCTGGAAAACGCGACTCGCCTGCTGGCCGCTTGGCTGGGGACAACGCTGTCGTCCTTTTCCCCTAGTAGGGCAGAGACCAACGGGGTAGTTCCCACGCTGACCGAACCGCCGGTGGTGCGGGATATCCTGCGAGAGCTGGTCGAGGTCTATGGCGTGAGCGGCTACGAAGAACCTGTGCTCGAAAAAATCAAGCAGCTGCTGCCGGAGTGGGCGCGGGAATGGGCCACGGTGGACGGCGCGGGCAATCTGATCGTTCCCTTCGGGCGCACCGACCGCAAGCCGCGCTTGGTGTTCGTCGCCCACATGGACGAGATCGGCTGGGTGGTGCGGGAGATCACCGACGAGGGGCGGCTGCTGCTCGACCGCCGCGGCGGCTTCCGTCCCGAGTATTTCTGGGGCCACGCCGTTTTGGTCCACACCGAGAAAGGTCAAGTGCCGGCAGTGATGGATCTGCCGGAGAACTACCGCACACAGAAGTTCGCGCCGGTGCGCAATCCGCGCTACACCGCCTACACCGGCGCGCACACCCGCGCGCAAGCGGAGGCGCTGGGCATCAAAGTGGGCGACTCGGTGACGGTGCCGAAGAAGTTCCGTAAGCTGGGCGGCACACGCGTGAACGGGCGCTCCTTCGACGACCGGGTCGGCTCCACCGCACTGATTGCAGCGCTATGGAAAATCCAGCCGGAGGAGATTGCCCGCGAGGTGGTGTTCATGTGGGCGGTGGAGGAAGAGATCGGCCTGAACGGCGCCAAGCACTATGCCGCCCGCATGGCGCGGACCGGCGGCGTGCCCGATTATGTCTTCGCGGTGGACACTTTCGTCACCTCCGATTCGCCGCTGGAGTCGGCGCGCTTCGCCCGCGGCCTCTTGGGCAAAGGCTTTGCCCTGCGGGCAGTGGACAGCAGCAACGTGACGCCGCGCAAACTGGTGGATCGGGTGATTGCGCTCGCCGGACAGCACCGCATCCCGGTGCAGTACGGCGTCACCGCCGGCGGCAACGACGGCGCCGCCTTCGTGCCCTACGGCTCGGTGGACATCCCGCTGGCCTGGCCGCTGCGCTACTCGCACTCCGCCGGCGAGGTAGCCGACCTGAAGGACGTGGAAGCGCTGGCCCGCATCGTGGCTGTGCTGGCGAAAGAATTCTGAAACCACCCATTCGGCTTGCCTGCCCGAGGCAGGCAAGCTCAGGGCAGGCCGATGAACACGGATTTTAAACCACAGAGGCACGGAGGGCGCAGAGAACAGGCAGAGAAGGTGCACAGGCCCTCAGGGGCGGAAGCCCCAAGAGTTTTCGCGGGGCGACGCGTCGCGCCTGAAGTCGCGGCCCACAAGGAGAGCTGGCGGTGGCGATGGTTGATCCGTTTTCGTTGGACCAATACCTGGCGCGGCGCAAGCTGCTCACGTTCATCACCCCCAAGTTCTACATCTACGACACCATGGGCAACCTGGTGGCCTACGTGGAGCAGAAAGCTTTCCGGCTGAAGGAAGAGATCACCATCTTCGGCGACGAGCAGAAGCAGCAGGCGCTGCTGCTGATCAAAGCCCGGCAGATCATTGACTTCAGCGCCGCCTACGACGTCACCGACGCGCGCACGGGCGAGAAGGTGGGGGCGCTGCGGCGCAAAGGGTGGAAGTCGCTGCTGCGCGACGAGTGGCTCCTCCTCGACGCTGCCGACCAACCCTTCGGGCGTCTGCAGGAAGACTCAGCCCTGCTGGCCGTGCTGCGGCGCTTCCTCAGCAACCTGATCCCGCAAACCTACCAAGTTGAAATCAATGGGCAGCCAGCAGGGGAAATCAAGCAGCACTTCAATCCCTTCGTGCTCAAGCACACCGTGGACCTGCGCGCCGACCCGGGCCGCCGCCTGGACCGGCGGCTGGCGCTGGCGGCGGTGGTGCTGTTGCAGGCCATCGAAGGCCGCCAGGATTAGGTTCCGTTGTGCCCGTCGCAGGTGGAACCCTGGTCGCTTGCGCTCTCGGAAAGGAAGTGGCGGCGCTGCGCCGGCATCTGGAAGCCGAGTGCAGTTTCTTAGTGACGGGAGTGGGAGCCCGCCGGACGCGCGCGCGGCTGGAGAAACACTTCCGCGCGCAGGCGCCTTCTCTGTTTATTTTTACGGGCACGGCCGGCCAACTCGACCCTGCGCTCACAATGGGACAGGTGGTGTGTCCCGAGGCCTGGTGCCTGAAAGGCGGCGACTGTTTTCCCGCCGACGCGAAACTGATAGCGAGGCTGCGGGGTCTGGGGTGGGAGATTGCGGGCCAGGGGTTGACGGTCAGTTTGCCGGTAGTGCGCGCCCGGTCGCGGCGCAAGCTCCATCAGCGGTTCGGCGCATGCATCTGTGACATGGAGGCAGCCGCCGCCCTCGAAGTGGCGGCCGCTTTCCGGATTCCCTGCCTGGCCCCCAAGGTGGTTTCTGACACCGCTGCTTCGGGCCTGCTCGCCTTCTGGTCGCACTTTGACGCCAACCTGCGCGCACTGGCCGAGTATTTGCAGCGCCTGCTTGCCAGCGTGAACCCCTCCACTTTGTAGGACACTCGCCGCGCGGCCCGAACACTACCTCACAAGAGCAATCACCTTCGCGCGTTGCCGGGCCGCCCCGTCTTCTCTCTGGCACCGGCAAAGGAAAATCCCATGAGAGAACTTTAACAATTGCCCCCTTCCAAGGTGATTTGCGCGTTACGCAGAAACCCCACGTTACCAGCCTATTGATAGGACAGAGCTTGGCGGCGGGCGGTTTGGCAACGTCCGTGCAAAAGAGTCTTGTTGCTCCTGGGAGGGAGTGTCTTCCTCAGCCTTTTGGCAACGGGGATCGCCGCCATGAATCATACGGTGTTGGCAGGCTTTTCGCTTTCCGGCGAGCTGGCCGACTTGCGCGCAGAGCTGGTGGCTCATCCGCTCTACCGCAGCCTGCGCTCCCTCGAAGCCGTACGGACCTTCATGAAGTACCACGTGTTTGCCGTGTGGGACTTCATGTCGCTGCTCAAGGCGCTGCAGCGCGCCGTGACTTGCGTGGAAGTTCCCTGGGTCGCGCAGGGGAATCCGGAGGCGTGCCGCTTCGTCAACGAGATCGTGCTCGGCGAGGAGAGCGACGAGGACGGCCGCGGAAGCTACCGCAGCCACTTTGCGCTCTACCTGGAGGCGATGCAGGACTGCGGCGCCGACACGCAGCCCATCCGGACATTCCTCGACGCACTGCGCCCGGGCAGCGACGTTCCAACCGCGCTGCGGCAGGCGGGGGCGCCAAAGTTTATCCGTGAGTTTGTTGAGCACACTCTGGCCACAGCGACTTGCGGCCAGACCCACCGCATCGCAGCTGCATTCTTCTTTGGGCGGGAGGATGTGATCCCCGACATGTTCCGCGCGCTGGTCGAAGACCTGCGGCGGGACTTTCCCCAACTCCAGCGCTTCATTTATTACCTCGACCGCCACATCGAGGTTGACGGTAACGACCACGGCCCGCGCGCGCTCCAGTTGCTGACCAAGCTGTGCGAGGGCCATCCCACACTGGAAAAAGAAGCCGAAGAAACGGCAGAGGCATCCTTGAAGGCGCGCCAAACGCTGTGGGACGGCGTGCTGGCAGAGATTCCCTAACCGGCGCAGTCGACCGGGCGCGCGGCCCTTCAGCGGGTGTGGAGAAAGACGTTCCAGGAGAGCGACTGGAAGCCCGCACGTTCAAAGAACTCGCGCGTGTGCCAGCCTCGGGTGCCCAGGATGAAAACGTATTTCACCTTCTGGCGGCTGAGCTCATCTGACACGCGACGCAGCAGACTGGTGCCGGCTCCCCGCTTGCGGTGGTCCGGGTGGACCACCAGGTTATCCACCAAGGCGCACAGCGCCCCGTCGGAAATCACGCTGGCGAAACCCACCAGACGTTTTGCATTCCACGCCGTCACCACCAGGTGGGAGCGGCTGAGCTTGCGCCGGAGCTTCTGGTCGGAGTAGCGGGCAAGGTCTTCGGTCCAGCCGGCGGCGCGAAAGAGGGTCTTGAGCGGGGCCGGTGCGACGCGCTTTGAGATGCGCAGTGTAATCCGCTGGGTTCCCCTCCTCACGCTTTCCCTACTTTGGAATTTTTCCCGGTTCGGACGCAATGGGACAAAAGTACTATGGATACCACCTAGACTCTCATAGAGGGCGAATTGCCTGAAAGCAAAGACTTTGCTAGGCTGGGGGCAGGAAGGCAGGGAGTATGATTGACGCCCGCGGCAACCGGTCAGCCCTGGTTCGGGCTTACAACCTCTTCAGCTTGCTCTATGGCAGCACGGCGGCGCGCCTGGAGCGCGAGGGGGTGACCCGCGGGCTGGCCCGAGCGCGCATCCAACCGGGCGAGCGCGTGCTGGAAGTGGCGGTGGGCACAGCGGCCGTGCACACGCGGCTGCGCCAGCGGCTGAGCGCCCACGGGCTGCTGGTGGGGGTGGACTTCTCCTCCGGGATGCTGCGCGCCACCCGTAAGCGCATGCCCAAGGCGCGGCTGGCGCAGGCCGACGCGCACGCGCTGCCCTTCCCGGCCGACGGCTTCGACCTGCTCTGGGCCAGCTACCTGCTCGACCTGATTCCGACTGAAGAGTTAACGCCGCTGCTGGAAGAATTTCGCCGCGTCCTGCGCCCCGGTGGGCGGCTGCTGCTGGTAAACTTCAGCAAGGACTCGGAGAAGCTGATCTGGTGGGAACGGCTCTACCAACTGACTCCAACCTTTCTGGTGCCGTGGCTGTTTGCCGGCTGCCGACCGATCCAGGCCGCGCCCTTCGTGCGCGCCGCCGGCTTTGTGGGAGTCGAGCGGGAGTACCTGGCGGGCGGCTTCAACTCGGAAATCATCACCGCGCGAAAGTGACACACACCACCCCGCGAGAAATTCAACCGCAGAGACGCAGAGAACGCCGAGAAAACGCAAAGAGAGGCCGTGATGCCGATACGGACGATTATTGAACCGTTCAAGATCAAGACGGTGGAGCCGATTCGCTGGACCACGCGCGCCGAGCGCGAAGAACTCCTGCGGCAGGCGCACTACAACCTGTTCCTGCTGTCGTCCGAGGACGTGCTCATCGACCTGTTGACCGACTCCGGCACCGCCGCCATGAGCACGCGCCAGTGGGCGGCGATGATGCAGGGCGACGAGAGCTATGCCGGCAGCCGCAGCTTCGAGCGCTTCCGCCGCGCGGTGCAGGCCATCTTCGGCTACCGGCACGTCATCCCCGCCCACCAGGGGCGCGCGGCCGAGCGCATCCTCTTCAGCGTGATGTGCAAAAAAGGCGACGTGGTGCCGAACAATACCCACTTTGACACCACCCGCGCCAACGTCGAGCATGCGGGCGCGGAAGCCGCCGACCTGGTGATCGCCGAAGGCCGCGACCCCGCCAGCACCCACCCCTTCAAGGGCAACTTGGACGTGGCGGCGCTGGAGCAGTTGATTGCGCGGGTGGGGCGCGAGCGGGTGCCGCTGGTGATGTTAACCATCACCAACAACTCCGGCGGCGGCCAACCCGTCTCCATCGAAAACGCGCGCGCGGTGCGGGCCGTCTGCCAGCGGCACGGCATTCCGCTCTACTTCGACGCCTGCCGCTTCGCCGAGAACGCCTACTTCATCAAGCTGCGCGAGCCGGGCTACCAGAACAAGACGCCGAAGGAGATTGCGCAAGAGATGTTTGCGCTCGGCGACGGGTGCACCATGAGCGCCAAAAAAGACGGGCTGGCCAACATCGGCGGCTTCCTCTGCACCAACGACGACGCGCTGGCGCAGCAGGAGAAAGACCTGCTCATCTTGACCGAGGGCTACCCCACCTATGGCGGGCTGGCGGGGCGCGACCTGGAGGCGATTGCCGTCGGGTTGGAGGAAGCACTGGAGGAGGACTACCTGCGCTACCGCATCGTCTCCACCGCCTACCTGGGCCAGCACATCTCTGACCAGGGCGTGCCGATTGTGCAGCCGCCCGGCGGCCACGCCATCTACATTGACGCCCGGAGATTTCTACCCCACGTCCCGCCCGCGCAGTTCCCGGGCGTGGCGCTGGCGGCGGAGCTTTACCTGGAGGGCGGCATCCGCTCGGTGGAGATCGGCACGCTCATGTTCGGCGCCAATGCCGCCATGGACCTGGTGCGGCTGGCGATTCCCCGCCGGGTCTATACCCAGAGCCACATTGACTACGTAGTGGAGATCATCCTGGAGGTTTGGAAGCGCCGCGAGCAGATTCGCGGTCTCAAGCTCACCTACCAAGCGCCCTTCCTCCGCCATTTCACAGCGCGGCTTGAGCCGCTGTAAAAAGAAGGGGGGGCGACGCACCAAGTCCGATGGCGAGTCGCCCCGGTGGAGGGTTCGCGCGTTTCGCGCGGGACTAAAACTGATAGGAAACGCCCATCGCAAACTGGCCCGACGCCTTCAGGTCCACGCCCGGCGCGGTGTTGCCGATGGCATGGGCCAGGCCGAAGTCAACGTTCAGCGGCCAGCGTTCCGGCGCGGGCACGATGCGGACGAAATAGGTATAAGACGTAGGCACGGTGGCGCCCGGCAGCCCCTCGATGAAGTGCGGCTGCTGGGCAAACTCCGAACCCACGATCCAGGTGCTCTTGCCCGGCCCCGTCAATACAATGGCGACCGCACCGAAGAACCGGCCCTGCCAAGCCGAGGCGTTGCCGGCGATGCCGAAGATGGAAGCGTTGGTTCCCTTGAAACCGCCGTTGAGCACGAATGGCAGCCCTTTGACTTGCGTGACGGTCTTGGTGGCGACCAAGTAGAAATCGCCGTTGTTGGTGTCCTGCGCGTTGATGACCCCGCCCACGTGCCGCACCTGCGTGCGGGCCACAAACCCCGCAGAAATGGCAGGCAGGTAGTTGCGCTTGCCGTAGTTTTCCGGCACCAGGTTCACTTTGCCGTGCACGGTGTTGAACCCGCCTTCAAACAAAGGACTGAGGGAGGGCGTGCTGCCGTCCAGGCCGATGGTGCGGGTGTAGCCGAATTCGGCCCGCTTGAAAAGGCCGACGGTCACCGAGGTTTGCACGTAGCCTCCGATTACCGGGCCGGCCTCCAGAAAATGGAAGCTGGCCTGGGGCCGTCCAAAGCCCTTGGCGGGCGACGCGCTGGTGTAAGCAAACGGAGTGATGAAAGCGCCGGTCTGGCCCTCCCAGTTCAACCCCTGGGCCAAAGCGGGACTGGCAAGAATCCCGCAGACGGCGGCAACAGCCAACCACACAAGTAAGCGCCGGGTGGCGCTGCGATGACAACAGAAAACTCCGACAGAATCCGACCCCTGAAACATGGTGCTCCCCCTTTTTCTCGACACGCTCCTGTATTTGCCCACGCGCAATCCGCGAGCACATGTTACTTATCGTACGGTTGCACTAAATGATTAGTACTCTGGCCGGAATTCCTGAAATTTCCTGAGCAGGGGGCGAGGCTTTATCCGCTTCCCCTCAGCTACGGAAGTTGTCGTATAGTGGCACCCTGGCCGGAGGTGCGAGGATGCAAACCGTCGAAAACAAAACCCAGACCGAAACGGTGATTCACATGGACGACAAAATCTTCATCAACTGTGCCTTCACCCGCTGCCAGATGGTGTACTCCGGGGGCGATTTCGCCTGGGCCAACACCATTTTCAAAGACTGCCGGGTGACCCTGGAAGGGCCGGCCAAGCGCACCGCCGAGTTCCTCAACCACTTCAATCTTTTCCGGGCGGAGGCCTTTGGAAAGGCGGCGCCGCCCCCCAGCTCCAGCAGCAAAGAAGTGCACTGAAAACTCCGCGCCGCAGGTGGTAGGAAAATCGACCTGCGCCTGCCTGCCCGCCACGGCGGGCAGGCGGTAGGAAGGGCAGGCAAGCTACGGCGGGTGCCAAGCACCTCTTCCAAGCTGTCTTCTTTTTCGGGCCCTTCGGTTTTTGTTTCTTTCGGCTCCGCTTCCTTCGGCTTTGCTCCCTAGCGGCGGCGGGCATCCCCGCCCTCTGGATGAGAATCCAACTAAGTGGGAAACACGAGTGATGCCTTTGGTCGGGCAGGACGAAAGAAGGGATGCATGATGCTGGCTTTTCTGTTGCAGCTTTCCGCCGAGCAGTCCACTTTGATCGGCGTGGCGATCGTGGCTGCGCTGGTGCTCCTGCTGGGCCTGGCGGGCGAGTACGCCGAGTATCTCTTGCAGCGCCCCGATCAAGAGAGCAAGCCTGACACCCGGGCCTAAGCCCCCTCCCTCCCCGTAACTTTCACTGCATCGCCCACGCGCGTCCGCGCTTGCTTGAGCTCCGGTCAACGCCGCAGAAAAAATCTTCTTCGCCGCGCTGCGTCAGTCCAGACCGTCGTACCAGGCGGCCAGCTCCGCGCCGATCCGGTGGGGATGGTCTTCCTGCAGGAAATGGATGCCGTGGCCGAGGTCCACCGTCTTTAGATTCTTCAGGTTCTGCTTGCACCACTCCACCACCGGCGGAAGGATGATGGCGCCGGGCGAGGCGTAGAACAGCAGCTTGGGCAGCGGCGTCTGCTGGAGCCAGGCGTTGTAGGCCCCCGCTGCCTCCGCTACGTCGGCCGGCTCACCGGCGATGGGAATCTCATTGGGCCAGCGCCAGAGCGGCTTGCGGCTGGGCGGGTCGAGGAAGGGCGCGCGGTAGTGGTTCATCTCTTCTTCCGTGAGTTTGCGTACGATGGCGCCGGGCAGGACTTGCTCGACGAACATGTTTTTGTTCACGATCGCGTCCCAGCCCACCTCGGGCGCGCGGAAGACCTTGAGGAGTTCTTGGAATGCCTTCGGTAGCGCCTCCCGGTTCGGCACCGGCCGAAGAATGGCCTCCATGAAGGCCAGCGCCTTGACGTTGCCTTCGTGCCGCCGGGCGTAGTGGAAGCCGAGCGCCGAGCCCCAGTCGTGAATCACAAAGGTGATGTTCTCCAGGCCCAGCTTTTCGATGAAGCCCTCCACGTATTTCACGTGGTCGAAGAAGCGGTAGTCCAGGTCGGGCTTGTCGGAGCGGCCCATGCCGATCAGGTCGAGCGCAATCGCCCGGCCTTTGGAGCTCAGGTAAGGAATGATGTTGCGCCACAGATAGGAAGAAGTGGGATTCCCGTGCAGGAACAGGATCGGGTCGCCCGCGCCCTCGTCCACATAGTGCAGCCGCGAGCCGTGCACCTCGACGTAGTTCGACTTGAACGGAAAGTCGGCGGAGATGCTCTGTGTGGAAGCCATTCGACGCCCCCCTTGATTGACTTGGCCGGCAGTATACCCCAGCCGGCCTCTTCACCGCTCCGTTCTAGGACAGGGAAGCAGCGGCCGAAGGCCAGCAGCAGGCGCGGCGACTGCCCTTGTCCTAGATGGCGAAGCGATGTCGATGCCAGTTGAGACAACTCTCCACCTGGCCTCTTCAACCTAACCCGCTTGAAGCTGCACCGGGCGCAACGGAACAGGGCGGGTGTCGTCCTGTTTGTCATGCGCCGCGCGCCATTCCTCCGAATCCGATGAATAAATCGGGTCCTTGATCAACGGATGATTCTGCTGCTGTTCGGTGATCAAGTTGCCGTCGCACACGGCGAAAAACGCCACACGCCGTTCTTTATGAGCTTGGCGCCCTGCTCGTTCGCCCCGATTACGACTCGGCTCAGCGCCCCCGTCTGAGCAGTCGGGCAAAAATCATGAAGTGAGACACCAGGAGTGCTGGCACCAAGAATGTCGGAATGTACCAAGCTGCCCCGAAGTCCGGTACCACATTCGGTTGGCGCAGTGCATTTAGAAGGTCCACCGTGCCAACAATGTTGAAGAGCCAGACAAGCACCAACGCTCCAGCCCAGCCAGTCCGAAGAGCGATGAGCGCCAGCAGCGCCAGCACACCCGTAACCAAGTCCCCGTAAGCGGCAGGATTGGCGAACGCGGCTGGCAGCGGTTGCGCAACCACGCCAGGGACAAGGAATACCATTCCAATGTGGCGAAATGCATGCGGCAAGGCCAGCCAGTAAAGAGCTTCGTGGGGCGACTTTTTCTCTAGCCAGGGATTCAACGACCACTTTGCAATCACGCCCCACACAACAAGGCTCAAGACGAACTGCAGACCAAAAATCGCTAGAGTATCCATAGACCACCTCCGATTGTCGGTTCAGGACTTTCGCATCTCCCGTTGAGCTTGCCGCGAGAGTTCAGGGCCACCGGTGAATTCGGCTCTGTGGGCTCGAACGAAGTCTTCCAGCGACTGGGGTGCTTGACCGCCAATTTTCTCCACCACATCGGTTACGCCACTGAAAACACCGTCTTGATGGTCCTGGGCCACGGCCGACAGCACCAGCACAGCCAAAAGCAAAAGTTGCAGTGCTGCCTGACTCTTGCTGGTTGCTTTTTTCATGGTTGCCTCCTCAGTTCCTGAAATCATTCTACTAGATGTATATACATCTGAATCGATGCAAATTTTTTTAGGCGTGCTGGGCGGCCTGTGCCGTCCGTGCCACCGACGTCTGCAAACTGTTCCACTCAGCCTCACCCAATGCCTTCCGCAGCCGCTTTTGGGCCCGCTCCCAATGCGGG
>JACZYA010000083.1 GCA_022571295.1 Acidobacteriota bacterium
CGGTCAAGGAAGGGTGGGGAAGCGTAGTGTCTTAATTTCCCACCGAGCCCCCAGGCCCCTGCCTGGGGGAAGCGAAAATCCCTGCGGCGGGGGCCGCAGGGCTCGGTGTGATTTGGGCCGAGTTCCGCATCGCTCAAATTAAGACACTACCTGGGGGAGAAATGAAAGTTGTGAACGCGGGGAAGATTGGCTAGGATGGCGTGCCCTTGAGGACGGCACGACGAGGGGGCGGTGGCATCTCTGTAAATACGTGGCTGACTGGAGCGCATCATGCTGACAAAGAAGAAAATCGCAGTGATCGGAGTAGGGAAGCTGGGCGAGACGCTGATCCGGGCCTTGCTGGATGCGGGCGTGGTGAAGCCCAACCAGCTTACGGCCACGGCCAAGCACCCGGAAACGCTGGAGGCGAAGAAGGGCCTCGGCATCCGCCTGACGCTGGACAACCGCGCAGCCGCGAAGGGGGCCGACATCATTATCCTGGCGGTCAAGCCGCAGGTGATGGCCGAAGTCCTGAGTGAGTTGCGCTCGTCGGTCACACCCCGGCAGCTTGTCATTTCCATCGCCGCCAGCGTCGGCACGGGAACGATTGAGCGCGGGCTCGGCAAGAAGGTGCCGGTAGTCCGCACCATGCCCAACACGCCCTGCCTGATCCGCGAGGGGATGAGCGGGATTTCGCCCGGAAAGCACGCCACCCGGGAGCATCTCGCCCTGACGCAGGAAATCTTCAATGCCCTGGGCCGTTCGCTGGTGCTGGACGAAAAGCACATGGACGCCGTCACCGGTCTTTCGGCCAGCGGCCCGGCCTTCATGTACGTGGTGTTGGAGGCGCTGGCCGAAGGCGGGCTCAAGGTTGGGTTGCCGCGGGAAACCGCCACTGAGCTGATTGCGCAAACCATGCTGGGGGCGGCCAAGCTGGTGTTGGAAACGCGCGAGCACCCGGCCAAGCTCAAGGACGCCGTAACCACCCCGGCTGGCTGCACCATCGACGGACTGCTGGAGCTGGAGGAAGGGGGGCTGCGAGTGGCGCTCATCAAAGCGGTGGTGCGCGCGACGCAGCGCGCCTCGGAACTCCAGCGTGGCTGAGATTTTCCCGCCATTCGGAATCTGACCATAGCTGTGCTGCCCGTACGTTATTTTGGCTGGGCGGCGGGCGGGGCGTTACTGTTGGCGGCGGAGGCGGCGGTAGCGGGCGACGTTGCGGTCGTGCTGGGTGAAGGTGCGGGCAAAGAAGTGGCCGCCCTGGGTATTGCTGACAAAGTAGAAGTAGTCCGACTGGCGTGGATTGAGCGCCGCTTCCAAGGCCGCCCGGCCGGGTGAGGCGATGGGCCCCGGGGGCAGGCCGACATGCAGGTAGGTGTTGTAAGGCGATTTCCGGTCCAGGTCGGATTGATGGATGATGCCGTCGAACTTGCCGCCGTCGGCCAGGCGGGCGGCGTAGATGACGGTGGGGTCGCAGGCCAGCAGGAAACGCCGCCGCAGGCGGTTGGTAAATACCGACGCAATCAGGCCGCGCTCCCCGGCGGCGCCGGTTTCCTTTTCAACCAGCGAAGCCAGCGTCACCAGTTGGTGGGGAGTCAGGTTCTGGGGGTTCGTCCCCTCGGAGGCTCGCTCCGAGGTGGCCTGGCGCAGCCTGGAATACACCCGCCGGAAGCGCTCCACCATCGTGTACACCATCTGCTCCGGGGAGGAAGGGCGGGCGAAGTAGTAGGTGTCAGGAAAGAGGTAGCCTTCCAGCGAGGCAGCTTCCGGGGCCAAGCTGCGAATCAACTCCGGGTTTTCAGTGGCACGCAGAAAGGCGTCACGGTCGGCCAGGTTCCGCCGGGCGACTTCGTCGGCAATCTCCCAATGGGTCCAACCTTCCGGGATGGTCAGGGCGTACACTCGGACCTCGCCGCGCTCCAGTTGGTGGAAGACGCTGGCGGCGCTGCGCGGGCGGTCGAACAGATACTCGCCCGCTTTCAGGGTGTGGCCGGCATAGAAGTAGGCATAGAACAGAAACGGCCAGCGCGAATAGAGGACGCCGCGAGCGGCCAGCCGGTCGGCAATGGCGCGACGGCCCATTCCCTGTTCCACGATGACGACCGCTTGGCGCCTGTACCCCTGATAGGGCCAGAACACCGAAGCGGGCGTGAGTCCCAGGAAAAACGCCAGCACTGCCAGTGCCACGAGTTTTCCCCAGGCGGGGCGTTGCTGCCACTCGGCCAGCCGCACGCGGAGGTTTTCGCGCACGAGGGCCAGCAGACCGGCGCTTTGTTTCTCGGAGGTCATGACTCCAGCGACCGGCGCGTCGCTTGTTTGTCCAGGTAGGTTTGCAAGATGAGCTGGGCGGCGATCTGGTCGGCGGCGCGGCGGCGTTCCGCGCGGGTGGCGCCCGCCTCGCGCAGCAGGCGTTCGGCCTCGACGGTGGTCAGGCGCTCGTCAAACAGTTCCACCGGAACCTCCAGCTTTTCTCGCAGCCGGTCGGCAAAGCGCTCGGCTTGGTGGGCGCGGGCACCGGCATAGCCCTTGAGGTGCAGGGGGTGGCCCACCAGGACGCGCTCGACCGCCAGGGCTTCCACCAGCTCGCCCAAGTGCGCCAAGTCGGCGCGGCGATTGGACCGGCGCAGGGTGGGCAGCGGCTGGGCCGTCAGCCCCAGGGGGTCGCTGACTGCCAAGCCGATGTTTTTGGTTCCCAGATCGATGGCCAGGATGCGGATGTCTTTGCTCACTGGCTCATTCTAGGCTGTAGGTTTGCGAAGTGTCCAGAGGCGGGTCGTTCCTAGGCAGCCTCCCCTCTCTTCCGAGAAGACGCGCAGGCTGCACACCAAGCTCTGCCGCTTTTTGCCGGATGGTCGGTTATTTTTGGGACTGCGTGCCGAGGCTGCGGACGTAGCGGGCGAGAGCCCAAATGTCTTCGTCCGAATGAAGCTTGCCGAAGCCGGGCATGCCGGTGAGGCGGATGCCGTTCTGGATAATCCAGAAGAGTTCCCGGTCTGACCACTCCTGCACGCGAGGCGAGCCCAGGTCGCTTGCGCGGGGGTAGAGCCAACGGCCGATTTCGGTGGGAGTTCGACCATCAATGCCATGGCAAGCGCTGCATCGGCCGACAAAGAGCATTTGCCCCTTGATGGCGGCGGCGGCATCAGTCGGAGGCGGAGTCGGCGACGAGCCGCGAGCGCTCCGGCCCACAAGCGGGCGTTTGGCTTTGGTGGCGAGGTAGGTCTCCACACGGCCGGGCTCGTCGAGTGCGCTCAAGCTGAAGCCGGTCAAGCCGAACCAGAGGCCGAGCAGGGCCAAGGCGATTACCGGCAGGGCCAGCAACAGGCGGCGTCGATTTATTTGTCCTAGCATTGCATCTCCTGGTTCGTCGGTCTTCCCCCCAAAGTGCCTTGTAAATCACTCTTCTAATTAAGATGAAGCGGGGTGGGCGGAAGTTTCGCTCTGTATGTTTTCTCACGGTACCACTTCAGCGGTTGGGGTAGGCTCTGGGTGATGTCTGACAGGGAGTACCAGCGCGCTGGGGTGGTTGGGCCTTTTCAGCGCCCTGCCAACTTGAGCGGTTGGAGGAGCAACTAACTCCGATTTCACACATCTAATCAGGAGAAATCGCAAGCTTACGTACAGGAGGATTACAAATGAAGCGTTCAATGATTCTTGTGCTGGCTCTGGCCCTGACAGTTGGTGTCTTTTCGGCGCTGGCTGGCGGGATGGGCGGCAAGACCATCGAGGGAACTCTGGTGGACAGCAAGTGTTACCTGATGAGCTCTAAGAACATCGGTAACGACCATATGACTCCCGGCGGCGAGATGCCGGGCTGCGGCACCATGTGCGCCAAGATGGGCATTCCGACCGGACTGCTCACCGCTGAGGGCAAGTACCTGACCCTGGCGGTGCCGTCCTTGAAGGTCGCCAACTATGTGGGCCAGACGGTCCGCGCCACCGGCATGGCGAAGAGCGGCACCTTGATCGTGCAGAAACTGGAAGTGAAGAAAGGCTCTGGGTGGGAAGAGGTCAACGTCGGCGGCATGATGTAGGACGCTGCGTTTGGCAGCCTGGTTTTTCCAGGTCGGCACCACCTAATCAGAAACCCCCAGCAGGAACGTCTGAACGGCCCTGCTGGGGGTTTTTGTTTGTCTCCGATATAGTTTGCCGTGGGCCAAGCGTACTTCAGTCGCGCCGAGACGACAGGGGGAGAGTTTTATTGGCCGGGAGTCACCCCGAACGAGTGCCTAGACGCGCGTCCGGTTCAGGTATTGTTGCACGCGGTCCGGGAAGACGGAGATGTTGCGGCGGGTGTAGTCCACCAGGCCCTGGTGACGAAACTGGTTCATCACCGTGGTGATGATTTCGCGCGAAGTGCCGACCAACCCGGCCAATTCCTCGTGGGTGAGGGTGATCCCCAGACGCACGCCGCCGTTATCCCGCCGACTGTCGGTGGATTGGCTCAGGCGGAGGATCTCCTTGGCCAGCCGCTGCGGGATGTTGTCGAAGGCCAGGGTGGCGATCTGGTCCTGGGCCTCGGTCAAGCGGCCGCAGTAGAGCAGCAGCAGGTCGAGCGAAAGTTCGGGCTTCTTGGGCAGGAGTTTCAAGAGAGCTTTGATTTTGAAGGAGGTCACGGCGGTGGGTTCGATGGCGATGGCCTGGTCGGCGCGCTTGCCGCCCCCGCAGATGCAGAGCTCGCCGAAGAAGTCCCCTTCTTGGTAGATGTCGATGATTTTTTCTTTTCCCTCGGTGGAGACCCGCACCACTTTCACCCGCCCGGAGTCGATCAAATAGAGTTCGTCGGAGGGGTCGTCCATGAAGTAGACCACTTGGTTGCGCTCGTAGGTGTGCTCGCTGCTAAACTGTTCCAGCTCGTGCAAGTGCTCGCGGATGACGCCCGAAAAGGCCACGCAGTAGCGATGACTCTTGACCATAGACACACCCCCTTTGGGCGGAACGCTTCCTTACATTAAACAGATGCACGGAGTCGGGCTCAGGGCGCAGCAAATTTTGTCTGCTCCCCGCCTCGGTTCGCGGTGATTCGTTTGGGGCAGAGCCTGTGTTGGTCGCTGAGAAAGCGAGCTGGTTGATTGGCAAAACGATTCCCGTCTAGATTTCTTGCTGTAGGACGTGCAACTGTCGGATGGTCTCGCAGAGGTCAGCACTTTGTTGGAACAGGGTGATGGCGGCCAGGCCGGCGGCGCCGGCGCGCAGGCAATCAGCAGCGTTCTCCAGCGTGACGCCGCCCAGCGCCAGCACCGGAATGTTGACGGCGCGCGCGGCCTCAGCCAGTTTCTCCAACCCCAGCGGCGGGCCGTAGGCTTTCTTCGAAGGCGTCTCAAAGACGGGGCCGAAGACGGCGAAGTCGGTGCCCCCGTCGGCGGCGCGGCGCAATTCTTCCAGGTTGTGGGTGGAAGCGCCGATGAGCAGGTCCGGATAACTGCGGCGTACCTCATCAACCGAGAAGCCGTGAGCGGGAAGATGCACGCCGGCAGCGCCGGTCGCTACTGCAACGTCGAGGCGGTCGTTCACCAGTATGCCCGTAGGCCCGGTGCCGGCTGCCTTGACGGCTTCCTTCACTAAGGCGAGCAGACGGCGCACAGGCAGGTCGCGCTCGCGGATTTGGATCAGGTCGATGCCGGCGGCCACGGCCTGCTCGATGATAGGGAGCGGGTCTTCGCCCGGCAGCCCTTTCCGGTCGGTGATGTAGCAGAGCAGCGGGCGGCGCTCCAGGGTGCCACGGGTCGAGCGCCGGTGTTCAGGTGGTTTCGCCACGGGTGACGGATCCACTGGTTTGCGAGGGAGCCGGCGGTGTCGGGGTTTGGCGCAGGCGAGCCAGCAGTTGCCGGAAGTGGGCCACGTACCAGACCGACAGGCCCAGGTCCACCAGGCCCAGCCCGGAAATGAAGCCGCGCAGGTAGTGGTTCATCAGCCAGCTCGCCAGTTGCGGCCAGCGGTAGAGAAAGTAGTTCTCCTCCCACATCGCCGACCAGGGGATGACCAACAGGAAGAGCCCCAGCTCGAAGCAGAACAGCACCAGCGAGAGAACCAACAGACGGGATAGCATGAATGCCAGCCGTCAGGAGCCGGCCTGGGCAGAGAGTTGGCGGATGCGCTCGCCCACGTTGCGGTAATCAACGTTGGAGCCGTAGACTTCCATGAAACAGCCCAGCGCTGCCTTGTGGTCGCCGGCTTCCTCCAGCGCTTCGCCCAAGTCGTAGCGGATGGCCAGCGATCCCTCTGCGTCCAGACCGGGCACCTTTAAGGAGCTCTCGTACCAGCGGATGGCAATCTTGGGCATGCTTTTTGCGCGGAAGCAGAGAGCTAACAGGATGCAGGACTGGATCAGTTGGGGGAAAGCCTTGCGTTTCTCGGCGGCGTGCGTGGCCTTCTGGAACTCGCCGATGGCTTCCTCAAACAGTTCCATTTCTTTGTAGGCGATGCCCAGGTTGTAGTGGGTCTCAATGTCTTCGACTTCTTCCTCTGCGTCGCCCAGCTCTTGTTTGAATTCCTCAAAGATGTCGGCCAGAGGGCCGGCGGGCAGCGGTGTCTCCGGAGTCGAAGGTGCTGGTGGAGCTTCCGGGGCGGGCGCGATCGATTCCGGCAGGGGCGTGGAGGTCGCAGAGCCGGGTGAGACAAGGTCCTTCCGCTGCGCCAGGCCCTGTTCGATGTCAGTCGCCATGTCGGAAAAAAAGTCCTGCGCCTTCATGGAACCGGTCGCTGCCGGCTCAGGTTCGCTGGGTTGCTCCTCCAGAACGACCTCGTAGCCTTCCTCGGCCTCCTGCGCCGGTGCGGTGGTCTCCTCGGCCGGGGCGGTGGCGGCAACTTCTTGCGCCGGCTCTTCCTGCGGGGCTTCGGTTGATGCCGCCGCTTCAATGCGGGCGCGCAGGTCGGCAAGCGCGGGCTCGTTGGGGAAGTTGCGCTCGTAGCCGTCCACAGTGGACCGGGCTTCTTCCACCATCCCCTGCTTCAAGAAGAAGGAAATCTCTTCGACGGCTTCAGCGGCATTGAAGGTGGCGGTTTCTTCTTCCAGACTGGAGCCCCATTCAGCCGTCAAGTCCACCTCTTGCACCACCGCTTCTGGGGCTTGTTCAGGGGTTTCCACCGGGGTTTCCGCCGCCTGCTGCACGGGGGCTTCGGTCGGCAGCACCATCCCCAGTTTTTCGGCGTAGCGCTTGGCCAACTCGGTGACTTCCTCCGCCCGCTCAGTATTGTTGTGGTTGCGGTGCAGGCGCGCCAGGCGAGTCGCCACTTCGACTACGCTGCGGTCGTTGCCGTTGCCCAAATAGAAGTCGAGCAACTTTTCGTTGGCGACGGTGTGGCCGGGAGCGCGAGCTATAACCTGCTCGGCCAATTCGATGGCCTTGTCGGTCATCCCGTAGCTGGAGAAAAGATCGATGTCGGTCAGCGAAGCATCGACAAAGGCTTGGGTCTCCTCATCGAGTTCTCCTGCGGGAGGGGCGGTACCGGCGGGGGCGGGTGCAGCGACGCCCAGTTCTTCCGCCACGGGTGTTTCGATTGCGGGCGCTTCGCCCAGTTGTTCGCGCAGTTGGGTGAGTTGCTGCGTGAACTCCAGGTTGTCCGGCTCCAGACGCACGAGTTCGTTGTAGAGGTCTTTGGCGCGGGGGAAGTCTTCCGCCCGCAGGGCGGTTTGCGCCATACGGTTGAGCGCTTCCACGCAGGCGCTTTGGTCGCTGCTCTTGCGTCCGGCTTCGAGCAGCAACTGGTTGGCTTCGGGCGAGTCGGGCCGGGCCGAAACCACCGGCCGCACCGCCGTCAGGAACGAGATGGGGTCGCGCTGCAGGGCAGGCTCCGCCACCCGTTGCAGAATCTCCAGTGCTTGCTCGGGCTGGTTCTGTTGGACAGCGTGCTGGGCAAGCTGCAGCAAGCCCCCGTACTGGGTGGAGGCGGCGGAAAAGAGCTTTTCCGCCAGGGCGGTCGCGTCTTCAGTGTGGCCGGCGGCGAGCTGTGCTGCCACCAGGACTTCCACCGCTTCCGGCTTTTCTTCAACGCCGGGAATTTTTTCCAGCGTGGCCAGAGCCTCAGCAGCCTGCCCGGCTTTCAGTTGGGCGCGCGCCTGCAACAAGAGGGTTTCGGGGTCTTTCGGAACCAGAGCAACGGCTTGGGTGATCCACTCCAGGCCGTCGTCGGCTTCGCCGCGCTGCAGCGCGCGGGTGCCCAAGCGGCGGTAGATGGCGGCCGCTTCCGGGTTCTGCCCGTGCTGCCGGTAGAGTTCAGCCAGGCGCCGCTGCAACTTGATGTTGTCGGGTTCCAGGTCGAGGAGCTTCTGCATCACCTCCACCGCCCGCGAGACCTGACCGCTCTTGAGGTGGAATTCCGCCAAGTGCAGATACTGCGCGCGGGCCTCGGTCATCAGCCCCTGCATGGTGTAGAGTTCGGCCAACCGTTCGACCGCGCGGGTATTGTTGGGATCGAGCTTGGTGATCTTCTTGAACATGGCGATCCCACGCACCAGGAAACCGCCGCTCACGTAGAGGTCGGCCAGCTTGGTGAAGTAGGTCAGCCCTTCCGATGTTCTGTTCAGTCGAACGTGGAGGTCGCCGAGTGTATTGAGAACGGTTTGGTCTTGCGGGTCTTCTTTGTAGAGCTTGAGATACTCGTTGATGGCTTCTTTCAGCTTCCCTTGCGCCGCCAGTTTCTGCGCACTCTCGATGGTTTTGGTTTTCTTAAACGCCACCAAAGGCCTCAAACGAGCCAGATTCGCAATCGTGCCGACCCTAGCACGAGCCCAAGCGGGGTGTCAACGCGCGCGCAAACCGATCGCGCATGCCGGTGCGGACGGCCGCAGCGTGAGGGCAGCTTTGGTTTTCAAAAGGGGAGAGGTTCCTGTTCGGCGGCGTGCAGCAGGGCCAGACACTCGCGCACCGGGCGGAACGAGCGCCGGTGCAGCGGCGTGGGCCCGAAGCGCTCCAGCCGCTCCAGGTGCTCGCGGGTGGCGTAGCCCTTGTGTTGCGCCAGCCCAAACTGGGGAAACTCCCGGTCCCAGCGCCGCAGCAGGTCGTCCCGATAGACCTTGGCCAGGATGGACGCGGCCGCAATTGAAACCGAGCGCGCGTCGCCCCGCACCAGCGGCTTGCAGGGGATGTTCAGTTTCAGCGGCATAGCATCGCTGAGCACGTAGTCGGCTGCCGGCGCCAGTTGCGCCACCGCCGCCTCCATCGCCCGTCGGGTGGCTTGGTAGATGTTCCAGGCTTCGATCTGGTCCGGGTGGCTCTCAGCCACCGCCCAGGCCAGCGCGCGCGCTTGAATTTTCTCCGCCAGCTCTTCCCGCCTGAAGCGCGACAACTTTTTGGAGTCGTCCAGGCCCACGATGCGCCGCGCCGGGTCCAGAATCACCGCCACCACCACCACCGGCCCGAACAGCGCGCCCCGGCCGACTTCATCCACGCCCGCCACATGAGCGAAGCCCGCTTTCCACGCGGCTCGCTCGTACCGTCGGCTGCATTTTCCTGCCATCGCTCGGACTCGCTCAGGTTTTGGTTCTCACGGCTTGTCGGGGATAATACCCCAGCGAAACCCGATTGGGTAGGAGAACCCTGGGACGGGGAAACCGGTAGCCGCCCACGGTGCAGGAAGTCTTCCCGGGCTGACTGGCGGGCTTTACCACTCTTCTGCTGGTCAGCGCCTTTACCCGTCCGCCCGACGTTGCCCTGCTCGACTCCCTCTATCCTTGCGCTTAGCTCCCTACGCTCCGGCGGGCGCAGGTGAGCGCGTGTTAGAATCGCTGCATCTTGCTGCGAATGGGGGTATTTCTCATGCAAGTTTTATCCCGAAACCAACGGAGGATAACCATGAATAAGCCATTGGGAATAGGCCTGGCGCTGGCGCTTGTGTGTCTGCTGGCGCTGGGAGCGGCGGCGCAAGAGAAGAAAGGGCTCAAGGTGTACATCTCGGTGGACATGGAAGGGATCGGCGGGGTGGTGACCCGCGACCAAACCGGCCCCCAGGGCTGGGAGTACCAGCAGGCGCGCAAGTGGATGACGGCGGAGGCCAACGCCGCCATCGAAGGCGCGTTTGAGGCGGGCGCCACCGAAGTGCTGGTGAGCGATTCACACGGCAACGCCCAGAGCCTGATTCTGGACGAGCTGGATCCGCGCGTGCGGCTCATCCGCGCTTGGCCGCGCAAGCTGATCATGATGGAAGGGATCGACGAGTCATTCGACGCCGCCCTCTTTATCGGCTACCACGCCAGCGCCGGGAAGCGGCATGCAACCTTGGCCCACACCATGAGCAGCCGGCGGCTCTTCAATGTCAAACTGAATGGGCAAACAGTACCCGAGGCGGGCTTCAACGCCGCCATCGCCGGGCACTTCGGGGTGCCGGTGGTGCTGGTGAGCGGCGACCAGACCATAATCGCCGAGACGCGCACTCTGGTGGGCGCCATCGAAGGCGCGGAGGTCAAGACCGGCATCGGGACGGTGGCGAAAATGATGCATCCGAAGAAGGCGCAAGCCTTGATCAAGGAAAGGGCCAAGGCGGCGCTGGCGCGGCTGGGCGACTTCAAACCCTGGCGACTCTCCACGCCGATTACCATCGAGATTACGTTCAAGTCGGAAGAGAACGCTGAGGTGGTCGGGTTCTTCCCTGGGGTGCGGATGGTGGACGGGCGGACGATTCAGTACACCGGCAAGGATATGGTGGAAATCTCCGGCTTTCTTTCCGCTCTGCTGGGTCTCTAGGGGCAGGCTCCGAGGAGATTCGGCTGAGACGCAATCGTTTGGCTGCGGCGCGATAAGATAGGGGGAGGAGCATGCTTAGCGCTGAACAAGCAGTGGATTGGCGGGAGGAGTTCTGGGGGATGGACGAGCGCGTGTTCCTGGATTGCGCCAACCAAGGGCCGTTTCCGCGCGTGACCATTCGGGCGGTGGAGCAGGCGCTGGAGTTGAAGAAGTACCCGGAGCGGCTCACCGCCGAGCATTACTTCGAGCTGCCGCAGCAGGCCCGTACAGGACTGGCGAAATTGATCGGCGCCGAGCCGGGTGAGATTGCGCTCACCAACGGGGCCTCAGATGGCATCAACGCCGTCGCCAACGGGCTGGAGTGGCAGACGGGCGACGAAATTGTGCTGCCGGCGCGCGAGTTTCCCGCCAACTATTTCCCCTGGAAGCACTTGGAAGAGCGCGGCGTGCGGGTGCGGGAGGTGGAGCCGGCCGACGGGCGCTTCGTGGCCGCCGACGACTTGGTGGCAGCGTTGACAGAGAAGACGCGCTTGGTGGCGGCCAGCTACGTGGGCTACGCCGACTCGAACCGGATTGACTTGGCGCGGGTGGGCCAGGCCTGCCGCGCGCGCGGCATTCCGCTGGTGGTAGACGCCAGCCAGGCCGTGGGCGCGCTGGTTTTCACGGTGGAGGAGTTGCGCTGCGACTTCCTGGTGGCCGCCGGCTATAAGTGGCTGTTCTCACCCTACGGCACCGGGTTTTTCTACGCGCGGCAGGAGTGGCAGCAGCGGCTCAAGGTGCGCGACATCCGCTGGCTGGCGGTCGAAGGCGCGGAGAACTTCAACCAGCTGCCGCGCCAGAACTGGCGTCTGGTCCCGGACGCGCGCCGCTGGGATTCAGTCGAGGTTTCGAACTGGCTCAACCTCTCGGCGCTCAAGACTTCAGTGGAGTTTCTGCTGCGGGTGGGCGTGAGCGAGATTGAGCGCCACGTGCGGCGGCTGTGCGACCACCTGGTCGAGCGTCTGCCGCGCGACCGTTGCGTGCTGCGCAGCCCAGCGGAGCCGGCGCGCTGCGGCCCCTACGTCTGCGTGGCGGCGCGGTCGGCGGAGAAGACGCGGGCGCTGTGGGAGACGCTGCGGCAGCGAAACATTTTCGTCAGCCTGCGCGCCGACGCTCTGCGCGTCGCCCCCAACATTTACAACCGCGAGTCGGACATCGACCGCCTGCTGGCCGTGCTGGCGGAGTGAAGGAAGGTCGCTACCGCAAAAGCAGATTCCTCGCCGTCCGCCTGCCTACCCGCCACGGCGGGTAAACTCTTCGGAATGACAGGCTAGGGTAAGTTTTTCAGCGCGTTTTCAGAAGAGGCGGGCCAGGCGGAAGGGAATCTCCACCACCACTTCCAGCGGCACCGGCAGGCCGTTCTTGCGGCCGGGTTCGAACACCCAGCGGCGGAAGGCTTCAACGGCGCTCGCGTCCAACGACTCGTCCAGGCTGCGGACCACTTGGATGCTTTCCACTTCCCCATCGGCGCGAATGACGCCGTAGAGGACAACCACGCCTTCGATGCGCGCGCGGCGCGCCGGCCCCGGGTAGCGCGGGTCAACCTTCTTGATGGCCAGCGGCGCTTCCAGCGGAAAACCGTTGGCCGCTCCCCCGGCAGCGGTGCGGCTGGCCGGGCCTTGCTCGGAAAAGCGCAGCACCCAACTGCCGGCTTGGCTGGTGAGGTTGGGCATGGTGATGTAAATCGTATAGACACGAGGGGCGCTGGCGCTGTCGAGTGGGCGGCTTCCGGGCTGGATGCCGGAGAGCATTTCTTCTGCCCTGGCTTTGGCACTCTGGGCGGGCGTGGTGGGTCGAACTTGCGGCCGTTTCCGGGGGAGACCCAACAACTCCGCACGGGTTTTTGCTCCACCACTCGGCGGGCCTACCACCACTGGAGCGGGCGGCAGGGGTCCCTTGCCCGCGACCAGAACGCCGGGAACAGGCAAGGCGCCGGGAGAGCCGGCCAGTCCGCTGACTCCGGTGACAGTTTCGCTGATGCCAGGAGCTTCGCCGCCGGAGTTGTTCGGCTCCGGCCCGGCAGCAAAGCGGGCGCGTAACTGGGTTTCGGGCAACTCCAATACTTCGGAAGGCAACGCGGGTTGTGCACTGAGAGCGACCAGCGCCGGCGGGGTCGCGCCGTCCTTGAGTATCGTTCCCAGCCTTGCTCCCACTTCGGGGGCATCGGCGCGGGGCTTGTTCAACTCGCTGGTATTCAGGCGCGGCGAGAATTGCTCCAGCCGGGTCTCAGCCAACTCTCGCTCAGCCGCGCTCGGAGGGCGCGG
>JACZYA010000242.1 GCA_022571295.1 Acidobacteriota bacterium
ACTACCGGCGAGCAACGTGAAGCTGTCGTGAACATTCTCGGCCGATTGGTTCCCGACCTGGGCTTGCCGTTGCTGCCACGAGAGACGAATGAGGTTGAGGCGGAAATTACCCGACTGCGGGGGTTCGGCGCTGAGGGTGTAGGACGCCGCCGGCCGCAACTCGGAGCACGCCAGGAAGAGGCGTTGAAAAGGGACGGGATCAACCCGAAGAGTTTTACTCACCGGAGAACCATCGAAAAGTTTGAGCGATTGAGCGGGCAAATCTTTTTCAAACAGGCCGTTCAACTCATCAATCACCCGGAGTATCCCGACCTGACTTTGGAAGTAAAAGCGCAGTTTATCAACGGGCTATCGGCCAGGGCGAATCGCCACGCCCGGATCATGATTCTGGGAGACATGGGCTTGCAGCCCGAACCAAAAGCCTACTTGCAGACCGACGCCATTCTGCGGATGCTCAGCGGTGAAAACTCAATCCTGCAGGAATGACGGAAAGCCTGAAAACCCTGCAACCAACCCCTAACAAGCCTCTAAAAGCTGCCGCAAGGGGAGATTTTCCTGCTGATCGAGTGCGTCCTACGGTAGAAGTTTTCTTGCAGCCGCCGTCACTTGACCACGAGCCAACGCGCCGTGATTGCCGCTGAGATGGTGCCGATGTTGATAGAGGAGGCGAAGAAGCGGAAATTGGCAATGCTTCAGAAAGGCCAAGAATCCCCGTCCGTCCCAGGTGGGGCGGACGGGAAAACAAAGGACTTAGCGCCAAAAGGGCGTTCGACTGAAATAGCGGGCCGGGCGGTTGGTGTTGGAAAGACAAGCGTTGACAGTGCCATCATTCTACGCCAGTTCTCCCTCAAGGAGTTTCACCACATGCTCTAGCTGTCGCTCCCGATCCTGCAAGTGTGGCGTCGGCGAATAGTCTGGACTTTTTCGGCTAATAGGCTGGAATCCGGGGACAATAGTCTGGACTAAAGCGGCGATGGACACCCCCACAATGCCCGGGTGGAAAACCGGGAGGCAGGGCATTCGTCCATAGAAGGAGGCCAAGCCGCAAGGCGAGACTATTCCAAATAAGTTGACACTGGGCTCGACCGACCGCCGCACCGCGTCCTGCTATGGGGGGACGCTGAAAATCAGCTTCTCGTTCGCGTCGAAGAAGACAAGCCTCGGCTCGTTCTCATTTATGCCCAGCAGCGCGCGCGTCTTCCTGTTCGCGTCGAATAAGGCAAGCATTGGCCCCAGCCGTGTCACGGCCAGCGCCACCCGCGACTCCCCATTCGCGTCGTAGAAGAGAAGCCCCGGCCCATTCGGTTTCATGTGCAGGATCGCCCGCACTTCCCCGTTCGCGTCGCGAAGGATGAACTCCTCGGCCTCGACTGTGCGCTTCGGTGAGGCCGCTCCCAGCAATAGCGAGCAGCCAACCAGGGCCAGCGCCAAAACCCCGGCCAATTTCAACCTGCGGTTGGCCTTCTCCAGCTTCTCCACCCGTTGTGCTAGGTCGGGTAGATCCGAGATTATTCTGTTCATGACTCACCTCCAATCATGCTTGCCTCCATCTCTCAACTTTTACAGAACAGTCTCCGCAAGGCTCGTTGTTTATTCTACCCGGCTACTCTTTGGTGCTCGGCAAGTGTCCCTTGAGTTCTTCCCACACTTCAGGGAGTTCTATTTTCAATAGGGCAGAAAGAATCCTGTAGAAGCCTTCTGAGGCTTTTTCATTTCTCCCTCTTGTTGCTGCGTACTCGAAAAGTGAAAATGCTGTCAATCTTGCATAGGTCCCCGTTGCTTTTCCCACGGCGCGCGTTGCCCACCAAGTTGCACCCGCGAACCACGCAATTGCTATTGTTGCTCCTGCTTGGCCCCAAAGGGCCCAAGGTTGATACTGAATGGCATATTCGCTCATGTCCCCTCCTGCTTTGATGCTGGCAGGATATTACACCTTTCTCTCTGTGTCTCCGCGACTCCCCGGCTTGGTGGAGGCTCTCAAACGGGTGGTTGAAGACGATCAATGGGGTTTGCGGTCGGAGAGCATACGGCGATTCGAAGAGGATTTTGCCCATTACCACGACGCCCGCTATGGGCTGGCCATGTCCAACGGGACGGTGGCGCTCTACGCCGCCCTGGCAGCCCTGGGCATCAAAGGGGGGGATGAGGTCATCGTGCCGGCCTACACCTTCATGGCCTGCGCAGCCGCGGTGATGCACACCGGCGCCACCCCGGTCTTTGCCGATATCGACCCCCACACCTTTAACCTGGACCCCCAGGACGCGGCCCGGCGTATCTCCCCACGAACCGCGGCCATTATGCCGGTGCACGTCGGGGGCAACCCGGCGGATATGGCCGCCTTCCAGGCCTTGGCCCGTGAGCACGGGCTACGGATTGTTGAAGACGCGGCCCAAGCCCACGGCGCCAGCTACAATGGCACCCAGGTCGGTGCTTTGGGAGACGTGGGCTGTTTCTCGTTTCAGTCCTCCAAGAATATGACCGCCGGTGAGGGCGGCATCCTTCTGACCAACGACCGGGACATCTATGAGCGGGCCTTCGAGGTGTATAACTGTGGCCGTACGCTCTCTGGACCGTCGTATGAGCATGTGGTTCCCGGGCTTAATTTCCGCCTCTCAGCCTTCCAGGCGGCCATACTACTGCACCAAATGTCCTCCCTGGACGATTGGGCCGCCACCCGGGAAGAGAACGGCCGCTATCTTGAAGAGCGGCTGAACGCAATTGAAGGGATCACCTGTGCCCAGCGCTACCCCGGCACAACCCGGAACGCCTATCACCTGCTTATCTTCACTTATGACAGCCGCCATTTCCACGGCCTACCCAAGGCGCGCTTCCTGGAAGCGCTGAACGCCGAAGGGGTGGTGGCCACCGAGGGTTACCGCCCCGTCTATCGGCTGGCTTTTATGGAACAGTCCGCTGGGCAACAGGCGGAACTTCCCGTCACCGAACGGATTTGCCGCGACGGGATTTGGATTCGTCAGTTCGAGCTGCTAGGGGATCGCTCCCTGATGGACGGTATTGCGGAGGCCTTCCGGAAGATCCAAGCCCACGCCGAGCGGTTGAAGGCGCTGCCCTGAGCTCGCCCAATGCCCAACTGAAGGGGCCGGATACTTTCTGAGGACTCACCATAGAGCTACTCCCCCCAATCCGCCAGCACCTCCCGGGCATGCTCCGCCGGCTTCACCTTGGGGTAGACCTTGTAGATAGCGCCATCCTCATTAATCAGGTAGGTCATCCGGCTGATGCCTTCGTATTCCCGTCC
>JACZYA010000243.1 GCA_022571295.1 Acidobacteriota bacterium
CATCCACTTGTTGCCGGGGGTGGAGAAGTTCTTTCGAGATGTGGCGCCGCAGGAGAGCGGCGAGCGGGCGTGGAAGTTCCGCCACCTCCGCGAGGCCATCCAAGAGCCGGAGTTCCTAGCTAGCCTGACCGGCGACGGGCAGTACAACTACCTGCTGCGCAACACGGTCTCGCTGACGGTGCTGCGGGGTTCTGAGCAGACCAACGTGATCCCCGGCGAGGCGCTGGCGCACCTGGACGTGCGCTTACTGCCGGGGCAGAAGCCGGAAGATTTCTTGGAGCAGCTCCGGCACGTCATGGGCGATGCGTCGCTGGAGATCGAACCCCTTCTTCCTTTCCGGCCGGCGAATGAATCCTCCATCGACACCGACCTGTTCCGCGCCATCGAGGCGGCGGTGGAACAGGAATTTCCCGGCAGCATCGTGACCACGCGCATGCTGAGCGGCTACACCGAGAGCGGGTTGTACCGCGAGCTGGGCATCGTCTCCTACGGTTTTTCGCCCTTCCTGCTTACGCGGGAAGAAGGGGCGGGCGTGCACGGCGACAACGAGAGCCTCTCGGTGGAGAACGTGCGGCGCGGGGTGCGCTTTCTCTACCAGGTGGTGGAGCCGGTGGTGCGTCGATAGGAGATGAGTGTGCGTCGGGAGTATCCGGACCGTCCGGTGGTGGGGGTGGGCGGCGTGGTGGTGCGCGCGGGCGCTGTGCTGCTGGTCGAGCGCGCGGCCGAACCGCTCAAAGGGAGATGGACGCTGCCGGGCGGGGTGGTGGAGTTGGGGGAGACACTGGAAGCGGCGCTGGCGCGCGAGCTGCAAGAGGAGACCGGGCTGGAGGTGCGCGTGCTGGAGCTGGTGGAAGCGTTGGACCGCATCACGCCCGACGACGCGCAGCGGGTGCGCTACCACTTCGTGTTGCTGGACTACCTATGCGAGCCGGCGGCGGGAGAGGCGCACGCGGGTTCCGACGTGGCGGCGGTGGCGTGGGTGCAGCCGGAGGAGTTCGCAGCTTACAACGTGCCGGAGAAGACCCGGCAGGTCATCGAGCGAGGGCTGGCGCTCTACCAGCGTCGCGTGCGGGAGCACGTATCCTAGTCGCAAACATTTTTCGGCGAGCGATCAGGGCAGGGAAAGCCCACGCTGCGCCCTTGTAGAGTGCTGAAGATTTTTTCTCTGTCATTCCGAGCGCAGCGAGGAATCTGCTTTTGAACTGCCGCAGATTCTTCGTCGCCCGCCCTGCCTGCGGCAGGCAAGCTGAGGCGGGCTCCTCGGAATGACAAGTTGTGAGTTTTTCGGCAGCCTGCTAGTTGGGCGAGCCGTTCCAAGTGTCCCAGCCGTACTTGCCGGTCAGCGGGACGAAGCGGCAGTAGTTGACCCTGGATTGATTGACCTTCCCCTCTAGTTTCCGAACCAGCAGGAGTTCCTGCGAGAAAAGCTCGCCCACGGGGATGACCAAGCGACCACCGTCGGCCAATTGGTCGGTCAGGGTGCGGGGAACGGCGGGAGCGGCGGCGGTGACCACGATGGCGCGGAAAGGGGCGGCCGGGGGATAGCCCTGGCTGCCGTCGCCTATCAGACAGGTGACGTTGGCGCAGCCGAGCCGCTGGAGGCGCTCCCGGGCGCGAGCGGAGAGTTCCGCGAATTTCTCGATGGTGTACACGTGGCGGACGAGGCGAGAAAGGATGGCGGCCTGGTAGCCGGAGCCGGTGCCCACTTCGAAGACGGTTTCGTCCCCGGCCAATTCCAGCGCCTGGGTCATAACCGCCACCATATAAGGCTGCGAGATGGTCTGCCCGGCGCCGATGGGCAGGGGTTGATCCTCGTAGGCCTCGCCCGCATGTTGGGGCGGCACGAATTCTTCCCGCGGGACTTCCCGGAAGGCGTCGAGCACGCGCGGGTTGCGGATGTCGCGGCGGTGCAACTGCCACTCGACCATCTGGGTGCGCTGGGCGGAAAGCTCGGTCTGCGTCGGGCTCATCAGTTCGGATTATAGCACTCGAAAAGAGCGCGGGCTCGGTGCGCGGCGCACGCGCAGCCGCTATAATCATCAGTGACCATGTCTTCCAGCGAAGAATTCCGCCGGTATTCGCGCCAGATTTTGTTTGCAGAAATCGGAGCAGAGGGCCAGCGGCGATTGTCACAGGCGCGGGTGGCGCTGGTGGGTTGCGGCGCGCTCGGGTCGGCGCAGGCGAACGCGCTGGCGCGGGCCGGGGTGGGGTTCCTGCGCATCATTGACCGCGACTTCGTGGAAGAGAGCAACTTGCAGCGGCAGGTGCTGTTCGATGAGGCCGACGCGCAGGAGGCGCTGCCGAAAGCGGTGGCGGCGGAGCGCAAGCTGGCGCGGATCAATTCATCCATTCGAGTGGAAGGCGTGGTCGCCGATCTGGTGCCGCAGAACGCCGAGGCGCTGCTGGGCGACTGCGAGTTGATTCTGGACGGCACCGACAACTTCGAGACCCGCGGGCTGGTGAACGACGTGGCGGTAAAGCTGGCGAAGCCGTGGGTGTACGGCGGAGTGGTGGCCAGCAGCGGGGTATTGATGCCGATTGTGCCGGGGCAGACCGCCTGCTTCGATTGCCTGCTGGAGGGGGCGGGCGCGACCGGGGCGGAGGAAACCTGCGACACGGTGGGCGTGATCAACCCGGCGGTGAATTGGGTGGCGGCGTTGCAAGTGAGCGAAGCGCTGCGGCTGCTGCTGGGGAAATGGAAATTTGAGCAGGCGCGGATGCATCGCGGCGACCTGTGGCGGAACCACTTTCAATCCTCACCGGTGCCGAAGCCACGGCCCGATTGCCGGACGTGCGGGGCGCGGGAGTTCCGGTATTTGTCCGGGGAGGCGCAGCCGCAGATTACACTGTGCGGGCGCAACTCGGTGCAGATTCACGAGCGCGGGCGCAGGCTGGACTTGGCGCAGCTTCGGGAGCGGCTGGCGGCGCACGGCACCGTGCGCGGGAATCCTTTCCTGCTGCGCTTGTGGGTTTCGCCCTACGAGCTGACGGTGTTTGCCGACGGGCGCGCCATCATCGGCGGGACCAAAGACCCGGCGGTGGCCCGCAGCCTCTACGCCCGCTACATCGGTTCTTGAAGTTCAACGCCACAGAGGCACGGAGCCACAGAGTAGGGGCGGGGGCGTGGTAGTGGGTCTCAGCTTTCGGGGTCGGTGTTGCCCAGCGATTGTAGATTCTTTTCTACCAAGCGTGACTTGGGGTGGTCGTCTCACAAATATTTTCTGAAGATGTTCAGCGCTCGCTGTTAGTGGTCCTTG
>JACZYA010000244.1 GCA_022571295.1 Acidobacteriota bacterium
CGTGTTAACAGCCGTGGTCGCGTCGGTGCTCCAACAATTCGGTAATCCACTGCCGGTACACTTTCTCAGCTGTCTGCTCTCGCTTCTGTTGCGCAACAAACACATGGGGCTTCCCGATACGAGCAGCCGTCTTGGTGGCACCAACCTGTGCAACGAAATCTAACATAGCGCCCCTCAGTTCCTCCTTCAGCCGCTCGTGCTCGTCGCATGGCTTTGCAGTCATGGCACCTCTCTCGCTCAGTGTCAGTGCTACTTTGAAAGGTCGATGAATCAGTTCACAGCTCATAGAAGGATAGACTGGGCAAAATCTCAAAGCAACCTCGGACAGCCGCCCCACCCACAGCCAAGGCAACGCGAAGGGCCGCCGAAAACATATGTTTGTTGCGGACGGGAAACACCCTCAGTCGGTGGTGTGTTTTGAGGCACTTAGAGAGGGCGGTGCGCTGGGGTTTTTGGCGGAGGTCTGAGCCGCCCGACCGATCAGGCGAGGCCCTGGCGTACTGGTACGCCCGCGACTTTCTGCGGAGTGATCCAGAGGGGCGGGCGCGGACCGGCCCGCTCAGCGAGGTTCTCCGCCTCTCCCTTACCTGGCTATCCCCCCTGCTGGCGCGGTCTCGCCTTCGATGTTAGCATAGTCAACAGAGGTCAAGTCCAGCCTACTAAGGGCACAGCGGGGGGCGAGAAAGAGGCAAGATGCCCGACCCGACGAAAGAGCGCGTGCTCCTCACCATGCCTGGGCGCGCTGGGGCGTGGGTGAAAATCTATTCCATGCTACTGTTTGCCTTGCGCCAGCCAGCAAACCCCATCTCCGCCCGGCCGACCGTAGAAGCCTTCGTGGACGAGCTCGGCCGCAAGCTGGTGGACGTGGGTCTCTTCTCCGAAGAGGAGCTGGCCACGCTCAAGTACGAAGCGCGGGGCTGAGTAAACTGGAAACCGCGGGCGCGTACGGCTCGCGCAACGATCCGGTGGACGCCTATGGACGCCCCATTCGCTCACCGGCGTTGCCCCGTACGCGCTCGCACCAGTGCACGCCGGGGCTGATCCCGGGCCGGGCGCGGTCTAGTCCCGCCAGCGTTGCCCCGCTGGAGGCGTTCCCAAGCGTTGCCAATGGGTCGAAGCCTCCGCGGTGGGTGCTGAGTGCCTGCCAGCCCTGGTGCGGGCAATGGCGGGCCTGGGTAGTGGATCAGTTTGACTTCAAACCCGGCCAGCTCTCAGCGCTGTCCGAAGGTTCTGTTTTTCTTTTGTGGAAAGGCTCCAGGAGTGTATACAAGAAACGCTGACGACTTCCACGTCCATCTCACCATCCAGCGCTTCCTTGAGCAAGTTGCGCTCCATCAAAACCGGCCTCGGTTTCTTACACGCGGGGCAACGAGACTGAAAATGGCAAGAATCATCCATCACGGCACTCCCTTGCACCCGATTGTATCATCTCCGGGCCAGCACCCAAACTGACCCACTATCCGGTTCCGGGCGCGGCACAGAGGCCACAGGATCGCGCAGGTGCGCCGAGCGCGGTCAAAGAATGGGCATCGAAAGCGAGTCAACTAAGGAGGAAAACCAAGTAGAGGAAAGGCAACGGAACACGCAAGCTCGACCCACTACCCCTATCTGGCGACGCTTGCTTTCCGTTTGCCGCTTCCGCTAGATTCTTAGGGGAATGAGCATCCTTTCCTTAATACTGGGTTGGTTAATCGGCATTTTCAGCCCGGGAATCGTTGAGCGAATCCGTCGCGAACGTCGGCGACGCGACCTAGTGAGGAGTATCCTCAGCGAGCTGACCAGCCTTCAGTACATGATGGCGATCGTTGCCTACCGATTGCGGAGCAAACTCGCAACAGTGACCGATGAGTTTCTTGATTGGCTCGCGCCAATTGTTGCTCATTACGACGGCCCCGAGAAACCCAAAGGGCAAGAGGAGAGAGTAGCCAAAGTTCGTGAAATCAGCCAACAACAAAGGCGGGAAGTCGATTTATACATCGAGAGCGAAGGCCGCGGCCTTACGCTTAAGCAGTATAGCCTGCCATTCCTTCAGTCCGTATCGAATGAACTGCCGATTTTCTCACTCGATTTTCAGCGTAGAGTACTCCATGTGAAAGCCCGCCTCGATGTGTTCAACCAGCACACTTCGTTTCTGCAAGCACAATTCAATAAAACGTTTGAAGTTACCGGCAGCGATTACGACAGCGTCATAAAGAATCTGAGCAAAGGATATTCCCAGCTAGCTGAGTTTGCTGAAGATATAGCCAACGCCATCGCTGAAATCGAGTCTTTATCCGGCGAAAAGTAGGCTCTACTCCCTGGGCGCGCGCTGTACGGCCCGCTCGGCGGTGCCGCGGCTGATCCCCAGCGCCTTGCTGATGTTGGTCCAGGACTGCCCGGAGGCACGCAGGCGAGCAACCTGGGCGCGATCTACGGCCTTCCGGGGCCTTCCCAGGCGTTTGCCCTTAGCCTTGGCAGCGAAATGCAACACTACGAGCGGTGGGGGCTGTCGAACTTGCGGGCTAAGTGCTTGAGGGATGGTGGGCGGCCACAGGAGAAACGCAACAGAACAGGTATTCTGTTGCGCCCTAGTACAGGCTCATTAGGGCAGCTTGAGCGGCTTCGGTTGCCTGGGTGTCCGACACCGCCACGTACTTCATCGTGCTCCCGATGGACTTGTGGCCGAGGCACTGACGCACCAGGGCGAGGTTCACGTTGCCAGCGACCAGGTGGGAGGCCAGGGAGTGTTTGAGGGCGTGCGGGTGACGTTTCTGGGATGGTAGGCCAGCAGCCTCCGCGCAGGCTTGGAAGATGCGAAAGAACTGGCTGCGATGGAGCCGACCGCCCTTCTGCGACAAGAACAGGTAGTCCGAGCCGTCAGACTGGCGCTCACGCATCCAGGCCCGCAGAGCAGCCACTTCATCGAGCAGCGGTTGGCCTTTGTGCCGGTAGAGCGGTTGTACGGTATGCAGCGATCCCTTCAGTCGCCAGATGGACACCGAACCCCCCTTCAAGTCCACGTCCGCCAGCTTCAGGTCGCAAACCTCAGAAGCCCGCAAGCCGTGGCGGTAAGCGAGCAGCACCATCGCCCAATCGCGAGCGGAGCGGGCGCGGGCGGCCTTCAGGACGGAGAGGAGTTCATCGGGCGTCAGGTGCGTCATTGGGGAGACGCGGTGACGCAGCCCTGGTGCTTGTTTGCCAGCCGGGAACGGGGTTACTTTCGGGGTAGCCATCGTTGCCTCCTGTGTAGGTAACTTTGGTTAGGGTCTGCCGTCC
>JACZYA010000084.1 GCA_022571295.1 Acidobacteriota bacterium
GGAATACCAGTGGCGCAAGGACGGTGTGGATCTCGGCGATACTGAAGGGATCAATGGAGAGAATACGTCTCTCCTCATCATTTCTGCGGTGCTACCCAGTGATGCGGGTAGCTACGACTGCGTGGTAACGGACTTTTCCGGCTGCGCTACCAGCAACGGGGCCGTGCTGACGGTGACCGATTCCGACGGCAACGTCGAGGACGTGGACGGGGTGGATACGACGGCGGCGCGTGTCCTGGTCGAGAATCGTCGGGCCGAGGCCGGCTCGAAGCGGCTGATTCGCGCCCAATCCAATCAGAGCAGCGACCTGGCGGCGCTGCTCAGGGGAATGGAGAGTTACGAAGAGATCGTCGAGGCGTTGTTCGACGCAGCGGCCAATCCGGACAGCCCGCTGAGCAATAGCAACCTGCGCGAGGCCGCCCTGTTGCTGGCCAGGATCGCCACCCTCTTTGACATCGAGGAGGTCGATAGCGACGAGATCGTCGACGACATCACATTGGATGAAACGCCGGCGGAGCTCAAGGCCCTGGCGGGGCAGACCTTCGTGCTGTTCGATGCCCAGGGTTTTTGCATCGACCAAACCGGCACCGCCAACCGCATCACCTTCGGGCGCGATGCCATCCCCCATTACAAAATCGAAGACGCAGATGTCTTGATTTCCTTCGGCGCCGATTTTCTTGAGACCTGGCTCTCAAACGTCGGCTACGCGCACGGCTTCAAAGAAATGCACGCATTGCGCGATGGCAAGATGGGACGGTTCATCCACGTCGAACCGCGCCTCTCGCTCACCGCCGCCAACGCCGACCAATGGGTGCCGATCCAGCCCGGGACGGAGGTCTTCCTCGCGCTCGGAATGATTCATGTGATTCTCCAGGAGCGGCTGGCATCAGCTTCCCTGCCCCGCACTCAAGCCAGGCGCTTGCAAGCGATGGTGCGCAGCGACGACCCCGAAACGGTTGCGACCCGCACGGGAATCCGTGCCGAAGACATACGGCGTTTGGCCCAGCTCTTCGCCCAGGCCGAGCGCGGCTTGGCCATTGGCGGAGGCGTCGCCACCAGCGGCCGCAACGCCACCGCAACCGCGGTGGCCGTCAATCTACTGAACTACGTCGCGGGCAACATCGGCCGCACGGTCATCTTCGGCCCGAACTCCAGCCTCGGCCGGGCCAGCAGTTTCGGCGACGCCTTGAAATTGACGGACTCGATGGCGAGGGGAGAAATCGAGGCGCTGCTCCTCTTTGACGTTAATCCCCTCTTCACCCTGCCCCGCTCTTCCGGCTTTACCGAAGCGCTGGAGAAAGTGCCGTTCGTCGTCAGCTTCTCCTCGTTTCTGGATGAAACCACGGCCCGCGCCGACCTCGTTCTCCCCTCCCATACGCCGCTGGAATCCTGGGGAGACTACGAGCCCCGGTCGGGCGTCCACGGCCTCCAGCAGCCGGTCATGCAACCGGTCTTCGATACCAAAGCCGTCGGCGATACTTTGCTTTCTGTCGTCAAGCAGATGGAAACGGAAGTCGCGGACAAATTTTCCTGGAACGATTTCCACGCCTACCTCCTGAGCCGCTGGGAACAACTTCGCCAGAGAGTAGCGCCCGGCAAGGACTTCCCCACCTTCTGGGAAGAAGCGCTGCGCGAAGGCGGTGCGTGGAAACCTGCTCCGTCCGAGCCGGTTCGCCTTTCGAGCAAGGTCTTCTCCGTCGCTTTCGAGGAAGCATCGTTCGACGGCGCAACCGAGGGCGCCCTGCCGCTGATGGTCTATCCCTCCCTGCATCACTTCGATGGGCGCGGAGCCAACCGGCCCTGGCTTTTCTACTGGTTGATTCCCTATCCCAACCAGCGCGGGCTCTGGGTCAACTTCCGCTCACCGCTCATCTGGGACGTATTCGCCGTCGGCACCTACTTTACCGTCAGCGCCATCTTTCTCTACGTCGGACTGATTCCCGACCTGGCGGCGGCGCGCGACCACGCCCACGGCTGGCGCCGCACGCTCTATCAGTTCTTGTCGCTGGGATGGCAGGGCACCCATCGGCAATGGTTCCACTTCGGCAGCCTCTATCTCTTCCTGGCGGCGCTGGCCACTCCGCTGGTGATCTCCGTCCACAGCGTGGTGTCCTGGGACTTTGCCATGACGCTGGTGCCCGGCTGGCACAGCACCATCTTCCCGCCCTACTTTGTCGCCGGGGCGATTTTCTCCGGGCTGGCGATGGTGTTGACGCTGGGCATCCCGCTGCGGAAGTTCCTGCACCTCGAGGAGTACATTACCAACAAGCATTTTGAAAACGTAGCCAAGCTGATTATCGTCACCTCGCTGATTGTCAGTTACTCCTATGTGTGTGAGTTTTTCATAGCGTGGTACAGCGGAAACATTTTTGAGAAGCACGCTTTTTGGTACCGCGCCTTTGGCAGCTACGGCCCGCTCTTCTGGGTGATGCTCTCCTGCAATTCCATCATACCGATGGCCCTGTTCTTCCAGAAAATCCGCGCCAACATGAAAGTGCTGTTCGTTGTGTCGCTGCTGGCCAACGTCGGCATGTGGTTGGAGCGCTTTATCATCATCACCGGTTCGCTTTCACAGAGCTACCAGCCGTGGTACTGGGCCGATAGTGTGTACAAGCCGACCTGGGTGGAGGTCAGCATCACGGCCGGCAGCTTTGCCTGGTTCTTACTGTGGTACCTGCTGTTTGTGAAGCTCTTCCCCTCGGTGCCTATGACGGAGATCAAAGAATCGCTGCCGCCACCCGGCGAGCGTGCACTCGGGGGCGCCCGATGAGCAAAACCGCGGCTGCTGGAGTGTTGGGGATCTTCTCCGACCTCGACGCCACGCTGCGCTCCGCCCGCGCATTGCAACAAGAAGGTTTCGCCGACCTGACGATCTACTCCCCCACAGCGCGCCACGAGATTTTTGCTGTGATGGAAAGCGGAGTGAGCCCGGTGCGGTTGTGGACGCTGGTGGGCGGCATCATAGGTGGCGCGAGCGGATTTGCGCTCACCATCCTGACCTCGCTGGACTGGCCCCTGCGGACCGGCGGCAAGCCCATCGTCTCCATCCCTCCCTTTGTCATCATCGCCTTTGAGCTGACCATCCTGCTAGGTGCACTGGGAGCGGTAGCGGGATTTTTGCTCAGTGCCCGGCTTCCGCACAAACTCGGCAACCCCGCCTACGACCCCCGCTTTAGCGAAGACCGCTTCGGCGTCTTTGTCCGATGCACCGAGAGAAGCGAGACCGTGCAAGAAATTCTGCGCCGCTCAGGGGCGGAGGAGGTCCGCGTTGAAAATACCTAACCCGCAAGAACTCGCCCGCCGAATGACTGCGCGGAGCAACCGCACCGCCCGAACCGGGCGAAACGCTCTGATTCTATTCATCCTCGTACTCTTCGGAACGGGATTGGTTTTCGCTTGGCCGTGGAGCATGGACATGGTGTGGCAGCCTATCCTCTCCCCCTTCGAACAACTGATGTTCCCTCCACCCCCCGGCACGCTGCCCGTCCGCGGCGGCGAGCTTCGCATGGATGGGCAAGAGCTCCGCAATCCCTTCCCCGCCACTTCCGAGTCGCTGGAGCAAGGGGAACAACTCTTTCTCATCTACTGTGCCATCTGCCACGGAGAAGACGCCAAAGGAGGAGGGACGATTGGCGACAAGCTGCTGGTTGCCGGTACCGACTTGACGCTGCGGCGGCCCGATGACTACATCTACACCCACATCCGCGCGGGCGGGCCCATTATGCCCGGCTACGCGGAATCGCTCTCTCCCGAGGAAACCTGGGCGGTGGTGAACTACGTTCGGAGCTTGCAAGCAGAATGAGCCTGCCGGCGAATCACACCGCAACGATGTTTGGAAACGCTCCCGCGCCGTTTCCGCGACGATTGCTGGGCGTACTGCTGGCGCTGCTGACGGCAGGAGTGGTCGCCTTCGCCACTGGCATCGCAGGAACAAACAGTTTGCGGGCCTGGCAAATCTTTCTGGTCAATTTCCTCTTTTGGTCGGGGATCGCGCAGGCCGGGGTTGTCTTTGCCGCCATCCTGCACGTCAGCAACGCCCGCTGGGGCGGCCCGGTCAAGCGGATAGCAGAAGCCATGGCCTCTTTTCTCCCCGTTTCGTTCCTGCTGTTTCTTGTGCTCTTCTTCGGGCGCGAAGAACTTTTCTCCTGGGTCAGCCATCCTCTCCCGGAGAAAGCCGCATGGTTAAACGCACCCTTTCTCTTCGCGCGTGACGGAATCGCGCTGCTGGTGCTCTACGGCCTCAGCCTGCTGTTCCTTTACTATTCCCTCCGCCCTGATTTGGGATTACTGCAGGAACGTGGGAAGCGGAGTCCCGATGCTCTTCATCGCGCGCTGACAGCAGGATGGCGCGGCATTGAAGAGGAGCGTCGGCGCAGCCAACGCGCCCTCGCCACCTTGTCGCCCATTATTCTGATTCTCTACGCCTTCGTTTTCAGCCTGATTGCCTTTGACCTGGTGATGTCGCTCGACCCTCATTGGTACAGCACTCTCTTCGGCGGTTACTTCTTCATCGGGAACCTCTACCTCGGCCTGGCGGCCATCGCGATGGTGGCGGTCCTGACCCGAAAGTTTCTGCAGTGGGAAGCGCACATCACTCCCTCACACTTTCACGACCTGGGAAAACTGGTTTTTGCTTTCTGCCTGCTGTGGACCTACCTTGGCTGGTCGCACTATCTCCCCATCTGGTACGGAAACTTGCCCGAGGAAACAGGCTTCCTGCTCGTGCGCGCCCGCAGCCCGTGGGCGCCCCTGGCGGGGACTGTGCTGGCGGCCTGCTTTGTGATTCCGTTCGTTGTCCTGCTGAGCCGTGAAGTGAAGCGCCGTGCCGGAAGCCTTTTCGCCATCTGCGCCGTGGTGGTGGTTGGCATGTGGCTGGAGCGCTACCTGCTGGTGGTGCCCTCGGTGTGGAGCGAGGATTGGGTGCCTTTCGGCGGGCTGGAAGCTCTCATCACGCTGGGCTTTCTGGCCGCCGCTACTCTCTGCTACTTAGGCTTCGCGCGCACTTTCCCTTTGCTTCCCATCGCTGACTTGGAATTCCAGAAAGAGTCTCGCAAGTAGCAGGCTGGATTTCAGCCTGCGATGTCCCGACCCTGCACGCCCAGGGCGCTCGCGCGCAGGAATTCTGTCGGGAGGGTAGGCTCGATGGCAATCCGGCCGGAATCGGCGCTGACAAGCAAAGCGTCACCGGCGGCGTAGTCCAGGCCGCTCTGCCCCGCTGATACTCTCCCCTGGCCGGAACAAAAGACCAGCAAGCTGAAACGCCGAGGGTCGATGGTGAGTTCGCAGACCGATTCGCTCCGGTATCTTTCCACAACGAAATAAGGGCCGGACACGAACCGTTCTGCCTTGCAGTTGGGCAGGGCCAGGCGCATCGGAGCCACGCGGCCCGCTTCCGGCGTCTCCACGCGAGCGACCGCAAGCGCCTGCTGGGTGTGGAGCGCTCGCTTCCGCCCGTCCAACCCGGGCCGGTCATAGTCATAGATGCGATAGGTCACATCGGAATATTGTTGAATCTCGCACAGGCACAGCCCCGGCCCGATGGCGTGCACCGTCCCCGCCGGCACAAAAACCGCGTCGCCGGCCTGAACAGGAATGTGATGGAGAGCGTCTTCCAACTCCGGCTTGCCGAAAATGCGCTGCAACTCCGCGCGCGTGGTCCCGGGCTTGAGTCCCACGCGCACCCACGCCTCCGCCTCAGCCGCTACCACGTACCACATTTCCGTTTTCCCCCAGGGCTCGTTCTCATGGCGTTGCGCGTAAGCGTTGTCGGGGTGAACCTGAACCGAGAGCTTCTCGGCGGTGAAAATAAACTTAAGTAGCAGGGGAAAGCGTTCCAGGCCGGCCAACTCGCTTCCGCGCTCCGCCGCCGTCATTTGCGCCCACAACTCGCCCAGCGTTCCCTCGCTCGGCGACCGGCCGGGGCACAAGACGCGGCAGCTCACACTGCTCAGCCAAGCTTCTCCAATCGGTTCCGCTGTATCGGTGGGAATCGTGTAGAGCGGCGCCAAACTTCGCCGCCCCCAGGGGCGCGGGTGAAACTCCGGCAGTAGCTTTGCTAATGCCACAGCCTTCCCTCTCCATCGTGCGCGCGGTGAATTCCCGGACGGGACAACCTGAACACTGGACTAGTGTCCTGGAAACATAGAAAGTGACATATAAATTTTCCGGGGAGCGGGTGCAGGGCACCTCTTCCAAACTGTCTTGTTTGAGAAGTCAATCCCGCGCGCTCCAGGCATTTTCCTCCTCCCGTTCCTCATGTGTCACCTATATTCAGTAACGCAACACTAGCGCGCGCCTTCTTCCCCGCGCTTCCGCCGTTCCGCGAGGAAGCTCTCCAACTGTTTCTGGCTGCCGGCCGAGTAGGCCAGCAAGCCATCCAGCCAGGGGTTGGGGCGGTTGAAGACCGGCGGCGCACCCTCCAAAGTTTTCACTACTCCCCCGCTGGCCAGCACCAGCGCCGCGCCCGCCGCCACGTCCCATTCATGTTTGGGAACAAACGTCCAGGTGGCATCGGCCAGCCCGGCCGCCACACAGGCCAGCTTGTAGGCAACCGACCCGACCGGGCGAACTTCAAAAGGAGCGTTCCGGAAACGCTCCCACTCGCCGCGCTTGGTTTCGCTGCGGCTGGCCAGCACCACCGCGCTCTCCAACCCGCGGCACGCCCGCGCCCGGACGGGCTTGCCGTTCAACGTCACGCCCGTCTCCCGCGAGCCCAGGAAGGTCTCTCCGGTGGTGGGATTGCAAATGCCGCCGGCCACCGCCCGCCCGTCTTCCACCAGCGCAATCGAGATGCACCACTCCGGGATTCCGGCAAGAAACTCGTGCGTCCCGTCCAGCGGATCCACCACCCACACCCGGCTCTTCTGCAGGCGGCTTTGGTCGTCGGCGCTCTCCTCCGACAACCAACCTTCGCCGTCTCCCGGCAACAGTTGCAGCAACCTCTCATTGATGCCGCGATCCAATGCGGTGACGGGACCGCCTTCGTCCTTGAATTCCACTGCGACCGTGCCAGCGGAAAAACTGCCACACACCTCCGCCGCCGCTTCCAGAGCGCGCGCGATGCGCCGGAGGTCTTCCTGGCGCGCGGCCACGCTTGCTTCCGCCTTGGGATTGGTTTTCGCTTCCACGGACTGCCTGCGTTGCTGCGGCGCCCTTACGGGAGGTCCTCGCTGGCGCCGACGTACCCATCGCGCTCGAGATGCAGCACAATCGTCTGCGCGGCCTCTTCCGGCGTTATGTTAGTGGTATCAATCACAACCTCGGCGTCCGAGGGAACTTCATACGGATCGGAGATGCCGGTAAATTGCTTGACGATCCCGGCCCGCGCCTTGGCGTAGAGCCCCTTGCGGTCGCGCTGCTCGCACACCTCCAGGGGGGTGGCCAGGTGCACCAGCACAAACCCTCCGCCCTGTTCCGTCATGGCGCGCACTTCCCGGCGCACACTTTGGTAGGGCGCAATCGGGGCGCAGATGGCAATGCCGCCGTTCTTGGTGATCTCCGCCGCGACAAAACCAATGCGTCGAATGTTGATGTCCCGGTGCTCCTTGGAAAAGCCGAGCTCGGAGGAGAGATGCTTGCGCACGATGTCGCCGTCCAACAGGGTTACCGGCCGTCCTCCCACTTCCAGGAATTTGACTTGCAGAACCCGGGCGACGGTGGACTTGCCCGAACCCGAAAGGCCGGTGAAGAAAACCGTGAACCCTTGCTGGTGCCGGGGCCGGTGCGTGCGCCGCAGCTCCCGCGCCACCTCCGAAAAGGTGAACCACTCCGGGATGTCCCGCCCCTCCGCCAAGCGGCGGCGCAAGTCGGTGCCGGAAATGCTCAGCACCCGCGCTCCCTTCGGCACCTCATCGTCAGGCAGGTAGGCGTCCTGGTCCTCCACGTACACCATCATCTTGAACGGCACCATGGCCACGCCCAATTCTTTTTCGTGCTCTCGCAGCAACTCTTGGGCGGCGTAGGGACCATAGAAAGGCTTGCCGGCGGAGTCCTGGCCGGGCCCGGCGTGGTCGCGCCCGACGATCAGGTGGGTGCAACCGTAATTCTTGCGAATGATGGCGTGCCACACCGCCTCCCGCGGGCCGCCCATGCGCATGGCCAGCGGCAGCAGCGCCAGTTTGACCGTGCTCTGCGGGTAGTGCGGCAAGAGAGCCTGGTAACAACGCACGCGGGTGTAATGGTCCACGTCGCCGGGTTTGGTCATCCCCACCACAGGATGAATGAGCAGGTTGGCCTCGACCTCTTTGGCGGCTCGCAGGGTGAGCTCCTGGTGCGCGCGATGCATGGGATTACGCGTCTGGAAGGCAACCACCCGCCGCCATCCCAGCCGGGCAAACTCCGCCCGGAGCTCCGCCGGTGTCAGGCGCTGGGAGCGGAAGTCATAGTGAGCCGGGAGCTGCACCCCTTCGAGTTTTCCGCTCACATAGAACGGATGAGTCTTGTCCAACAAGTAAGCGACGCCCGGATGCTCGCGGTTGGTTGTGCCGAAGACCGCCTGGGCTTCGGCGGTGCGGTCAGGCTGCCACACTTCTTCCACGTGCAGCGCCGCCAGCATGACCCCTTCCGGGTCGCGCAGCGCCAGCGTGGCGCCGGCCCCGACCTTGTGGGCCAACTCTTCCGGCACGTCCAACATTACCGGGATGGGCCACAGGGTCCCATCGGCCAGGCGCATGCGGGCGCAGACCGACTCGTAGTCGGCGCGCCCCATAAAACTTCTAAGCGGCGAAAAACCCCCGATGAGCAGAAGCTCCAAGTCGCAGAGCTGGCGGGGTGTAAGGTCCCACGACTGCCAATCCCGCGAACCTGCTTGCAGCTCAGCACACTTCTCGGGCGTGGCCAGAAGCTCAGCTAACTCGCCGCCATGGGGCGGAACCAAGTGGGTTGGCCTTGCCGGTTTCCCTGAAGATTTCATATCAAATCGCTGCCTCCGAATTGCTCACAGTCCACTGCTACTCCAACACACACAAACCCTCTAACCAGGATTACCGCCATTCATTTCCCCTGCCCCCCGAAAAAGGAACATAACTTTACCACAATCTTATGCTGCCGGAAGCGGGCTTGGGCGGTTTCCTACCTGCCTAGCGGCGAGGATGAACATCCCGCCCGGGCGTGGTTGCAAGCGTCGGGGCCGGATTTGCTCGTCTGGCTCCCAGAACTTTTCCCCTGGGGTGGAAGAACCGTGGAGAAGAAACTAAGCCGAACCCCGCCCACTGAGCACCACGGGGATTGTCTTGAGCGCAATCTTGAGATCAAGCCAGAGCGACCAGTTATCGATGTAGGTCAAATCCAGCTTCATCCAGCGGTCGAAACTGATTCGGCTCCGCCCCTCCAGCGCCCACAGGCAGGTAAGTCCGGGCCGCATCCGCAGCCGGCGTCGCTGCCAGTGCTGGTACTGTTCGACCTCTTCCGGCAGGGGCGGCCGGGGCCCCACAAACGACATGTCGCCCCGCAATACATTCCACAACTGCGGGAGCTCATCCAAGCTCAAGCGCCGCAGCCAGCGCCCCACCGGCGTGCAACGAGGGTCGTGAGCCATCTTGAACACCGGGCCATCGGCCTCGTTGCGGTCGGCCAGCTCACCCCGCTGCTCATGGGCATTCACAACCATGGAACGAAACTTGTAGAGAGTGAATCGTCGCCCGCCTACCCCGCAACGCACCTGCCGGTACAAAGCCGCCCCCGGAGAGGTCAACCTGACCAACAGTGCAATCAGGAGAAAGACGGGCGCCAGCAGCACCAGCAATACCGCAGCCCCCACCACGTCCAGCAACCGCTTAAAGGTCAGGTGCAACTCGTTTTCGGGCGTGGTGGTGAAGGTCAGCAGAGGAACATTGCGGAACTGTTCCACATAGACACGCGAGGCCAGGTGGGGGAAAATTTTCAGTTGCAACCGGGTTCGCACCCCTTCTTCCTCGAACAAAAGCAACAAATCTTCCAGCTCCCCCAACTCTTCTTTGCTGACGGCAAAAAACACTTCATCCACCACTTCCTCCTGCAGCAAACGGGGCACCTCTGCCACTCCCCAGACCGGATAGGCAGAGCCGGGCCCCGTAGGAGGCGCTGCTCTCCCGCTTGGATCGACAAACCCCACCATGCGGAACCCCGCTCTCCGGCTCTCCTCAATCAACTGCACCAATTCCTGCGCCGCCGGTCCGGTACCCACCACCAGGATGTTGTCGGTGCCGCCCAGCCGCTCCCGCCAGCTTGGCCCCCATTCGAGAAAGGCCAGCCGCAGGCCGACTTGCAACACCCAATTCAGCAACACAAAACTGACCAGCAACAACCGGCTCACGGGGAATTCTTGCACCCTGAATTGGGCAAAGAAGAGCGCCGCACCCAGCACCACCACCGACGCCACCGCCTGCACGGTGGGGTCGAGCACCGCTTGCCGCCGCTGCCGCAACTCCCGCGCCCGGTAGAGGCCAAGCAGGTAGCCGGTGGTCAGCCAGATCGCGACCATACCGACCAGCAACACCGCATACTGGCCGAAAGGCAAGAGAGGCCCTGCCGGCAAAGACGGAAACTGCGCTGCCCATCGCGGCGCCAGCGCGTCACGCAGCCAGTAGGCCGCGGTAAAAGCCACTACCGCTGCCACCGCGTCCAGAGCAGCGAAGAAAAAGCCGATGACTTGGAGTCGCCGAGCAAACATCAGAACCCCTATTTCTCCAACCGGGCGAGATGATTCTAGCAGAAGAAAAAGTGATTGAAACTTCGTTTTTCCTTTTGCCGCATAGAACTACAATTCAGGTTTTGATAAACTGGCTGGTAGCAGCAGTTGGCACGGAGGAAAAGTCTCTTGAAGCCGCAGCGCTGGTTTGGGTCGTGGTTCCCGCTCTTGGCATTCTCTTTTTTCACAGGAGCGCTGCTAACCTCGTGCCTGGCGGGCGGACACACAACCAGCCAAGGTACCGGCAAGAGGGTGGTGGTGCTGGGGATGGATGGGATGGACCCGCAGTTGTTGCAGCGGTTTATGGACGAGGGCAAGCTGCCGAACTTCAAGCGTCTGGCCGAGCAGGGGGATTTTCGTCCGCTGACCACCAGCAATCCCCCGCAGAGTCCGGTGGCGTGGTCGAACTTCATCACCGGGATGAACCCGGGCGGGCACGGCATCTTCGACTTCATCCATCGCGACCCGGAAACCATGCTCCCCTATCTCTCCACTTCTCGCGTGGAGCCGCCCAAGCGAACCGTAAGCATCGGCAATTGGGTCTTCCCACTCGACAGCGGAGAAGTGAGCTTGCTGCGGCAAGGCAAGGCCTTTTGGGAGATTCTGGCCGAGCACGGGACGCCTGCGACCGTTTATCGCGTCCCGGCCAACTTCCCGCCGGTGGAGTCGAAGGCGCGGACGTTCGCCGGCATGGGCACGCCCGACATTCTGGGCACCTACGGCACGTTCTCTTTCTACACCGACGATCCTCCGGACAACGCAGAGAGCATCAGTGGCGGCCGCATCTACCCCGTGCGGGTAGAGAACTTCCGGGTGGCAGCGCAGCTGGTCGGCCCCGAGAACACCTTCCGCAAGCAAGGCGGTGCGGCCACGGTGGACTTCACGGTGTGGGTCGATCCGGTAGAGCCGGTGGCCAAGGTCGAGGTGCAGGAGCACGAGTTCCTGCTTCGGGTGGGAGAATGGAGCGACTGGGTTCAGGTCGAGTTCGAGCTGATTCCCTACCTGGCGAGCGCCACCGGCATCTGCAAATTCTATCTGAAGCAAACCCAGCCGCATTTCCAGCTCTACGTCACGCCCATCAACCTCGACCCATCGGCGCCCGCCCTGCCGCTCTCCACCCCGGAAGACTACGCCGCAGAGCTGGCGGAGCAGGTGGGCTTCTTCTACACCCAGGGGATTGCGGAGGACACCAAGGCGTTATCGGGAGGAATCCTCACCCAGGACGAATTCCTGCAGCAGGCGCGCATGGTGCTGGCCGACCAGCGCAAAGTGTTCGACCTGGAGTGGGCGCGGTTCCAGGAGGGGCTGCTTTTCTTCTACTTCTCCAGCCTGGACCAGAACGCGCACATGCTGTGGCGCTTCATGGACGAGCGCCACCCCAACTACGATCCGCAGTTGGCGGACAAGTATGCCGGTGTCCTCGGAGAGCTCTACCAGGAGATGGACGAGGTGGTGGGTACGGTGCTGGAAAAAGTGGACGAAAACACCACCCTGCTCATCCTATCGGACCACGGCTTCGCACCTTTCTATCGCTCCTTCAACTTGAACACCTGGCTGCTGGACAACGGCTACGTTTTCCTCCAGGACGACTCGCAGCGGGAGCAGACCGAGTTCCTGCTGAACGTGGATTGGTCGCGCACGCGCGCCTACGGGCTGGGATTGAACGCCCTGTATCTGAACCTGCGCGGCCGGGAACGCTACGGAACCGTCATGCCGGGCGTGGAGGCCGAGCAGTTGTTAGACGAAATCATCCGCAAGCTGCTGAGCGTCACAGACCCGGAGGCCGACCGGCCGGTTATGACCCGCGTTGACCGCGCCACCGAAGTGTATACTGGCCCCTACGTCATGGACGCTCCGGACCTGCTGGTTGGCTACAACCGGGGTTATCGCGCGGGCTGGGACACGATTCTGGGAAAATTCCCGCACGCGGTGCTGGAAGACAACCGGAATGAATGGAGCGGCGACCACTGCATGGACTTCCGCCTGGTTCCGGGCGTCCTGCTCAGCAACAAGAAGCTCCGGGCGGCTGCGCCGGCACTGACCGACCTGGCGCCGACCATTCTGGCCGAGTTTGGAATCGAGAAGACACCGGAGATGGTCGGCCAATCGGTGTTCCTGCCCCCGTCTGGGGCCGCCGGCAACAATTAGCTTCGCAGGAGGAGAAGGCAATGTTTGGGAACC
>JACZYA010000085.1 GCA_022571295.1 Acidobacteriota bacterium
CCGTCCGGCCATGGGCCGCGTCTGGACCGACGAGAACAAACTAGCCAAGTGGCTGGAAGTTGAGTTGGCCGCCACCGACGCCCTGGCCGAATGCGGGCAGGTGCCCAAAAAAGCCGCGCAGAAACTCCGCGCCGCCGCCAAACCACCTTCGTCTGAGCGCGTGGCGGAAATCGAGCGTGAAGTTCGCCACGACCTCATCGCCTTCACTCTGGCGGTCGCCGAGCAGGCCGGCCCCGAAGCCCGCTACCTCCACTACGGCCTCACCAGCTCCGACGTGCTCGACACCGCCACCGCGCTGCTGCTGCGCGAGGCCAACGACCTGCTCCGGCAAGGGCTGGCGCGCCTGGCTGACGTACTCAAGCACCGCGCCTACGAATTCAAAGACACGGTCATGGTCGGGCGCACCCACGGCGTCCACGCCGAGCCCACCACCTTCGGCCTGGTGCTGGCCAACTGGGCCAGCGAGCTGGAGCGCAACCGCCGGCGCTTCCAGCAAGCGGCCGCCGATATGGAAGTGGGGAAAATCTCCGGCGCGGTCGGCACCTTCGCTCACCTCGGTCCTGAAATCGAGCGGCGCATCTGCGAGCGCCTGAAGCTCCAGCCCGCGCCCGTCAGCACGCAAATCATCCAGCGCGACCGCCACGCTCACTACTTGACGACGCTAGCGGTTAGCGCCGCTTCACTGGAAAAAATTGCGCTAGAAATTCGCCACCTGCAACGCACCGAGGTGCGGGAAGCGGAAGAGCACTTCGGGCGCGGCCAGCGCGGCAGCTCCGCCATGCCGCACAAGCGCAATCCCATCACCGCTGAACAGATCTGCGGGCTGGCGCGGTTGGTGCGGGCCAATGCCCAGGCGGCGCTGGAGAACGTGGCGCTCTGGCATGAGCGCGACATCAGCCACAGCTCGGTCGAGCGCGTCATCCTGCCCGACTCCACCATCTTGCTCGACACCATGCTTGACAAGACCGCCGCGCTGATCGAGCAACTGCGCGTCTATCCCGAGCGCATGCGCGAAAATTTGGAGTCCACCCGCGGGCTGATCTTCTCCGAGGGCGTCTTGCTGGCGCTGGTGCGCAAGGACGTTGCGCGCAGCGAAGCCTACCAGTGGGTGCAGGAAGCCGCCATGAAAGTCTGGGAGAGCAAACAGGACTTCAAGATGTTGATCCTGGCCGACGGGCGCATCACCGCCAAGCTCTCGGCGGAAGAAATCGGCGCCTGCTTCGACCTCCGCCACCACCTCCGCCACGTGGACGCCATCTTCGCCCGCGTCTTCACTGACTAGTAAGACGGCGCTCCGACTCGGTTCGATCCTGACGCAAGGAAAAACCGGAAGTCAGCTTAGAAGAGGTGCCTGTCTGCCTGCCGCAGGCAGGCTCGGCACCCGCTGGTGTACAGTTCCCGGTGGCGGGTGCCACCGGGCTCGGCGGCAGGCCTGAATGGTTGACGCCTTCCTCAGTCCGCTTTGACGGCGCGCTCCGGGTTCACCAGCCGTTCGACAATTTTCCCGCCTACCAGATGCTGTTCAACAATCTCTGGCACCACCGCTGCGGTGACCTCCTTGTACCAGATGCCGTCGGGGTGGACCACCACCGTCGGCCCGCAGCCGTGCTGGCCGGTGCAGCCCAGCGAGGTGACCAAGACATCGAGCCCGCGCGCCTTCACCTCCTCGCGGAACTTCTGAAATGTTTCCTTGCCGCCTTTCGGCGCGCAGCGTCCTTCACCGTCCACCGTACAGACCAGCACTTGCTTGCGGAAGATTCTTCCCATGATGGCGCTCTCTCCTCGATTGAGTTTGTCTGCTCTAACCCCTCTGCAATTCGGCAACGCAGCTTGGAGGCAGTGCGGAGTTTATCCTACTACGGGGCACCCGCCTTATCACAGCCGGTTGATGACGCTGGCCAGGCAGCCGGCCCCGACCTGTCCCCCGAAGCCTTGGCGAAGGGGGAAGCCGTTGTCGGGGCGAACCAGCCGGTCACAGCCGGTTGATGACGCTGGCCAGGCAGCCGGCCCCAAACCCATTGTCAATGTTGACCACGGCAACATTCGAAGCGCAACTGTTCAGCATGCCTAGCAGCGCCGCCACGCCCTGGAAGCTGGCACCGTAGCCGACGCTGGTCGGCACCGCAATCACCGGCGCCCGCACCAGCCCCCCTACCACCGTCGGCAGCGCGCCTTCCATCCCCGCCACGCAGACAATCACGCGCGCTTGGCTTAACTTTTCGCCATGCTGCATCAGCCGGTGGATGCCGGCCACCCCCACGTCATAGAGCGCCTCCACCCGGTTGCCCATCAGTTCCGCTGTCACCTGCGCTTCCTCGGCCACGGGGATGTCCGACGTCCCGGCGGAAACCACCAGGATCAAACCCTTGCCCACGATTTCTTTGTTCTTGCGGATGCTGATGGCACCGGAGAGCTCGTGGAAGCGCGCCGCGCGCGCCACCCGCTTGACTCGCTGGTAGAGCTTGCGGTCGCCGCGCGTAATCAGAACGTTGTGGCGGTTCTTCAGCATCCGCCGGACGATGCTCACCACCTGCTCGGGGCGCTTGCCGGGCGCGTAGATCACCTCGGCGTAGCCTTGCCGCAGGGAGCGGTGGTGGTCGATCTTGGCAAAGCCCAGGTCTTCAAACGGCAGCCGCCGCAGCCGCTCCAGCGCCGCCGCCGGCGTGAGCTTCCCCCGCCGCACCTGCTCCAGCATTTTGCGAATCTCGTTCTCGGTCATGGGAGCCACCGAAGGGAACACTCATTCTACACTATCCGCTCGGGCTTCCTTGACTTAGGGGAGAGGCGGGGCCTAGACTGCGGTTTTCATCCTCCCGAGGGGAAAGGTTACTTCCGACCAGGCCATGGCGGGCAAGACCATCGTAGTCGGCATCAGCGGCGCCTCGGGCGCGGTCTACGCGCAGCGCCTGCTGCAACTGCTGGCGGTTGAGGAGCGCGTGGCGCGCGTGCACGTAGTGGTCTCCAGCGGCGGGCAGCGGGTGCTGCGGGAGGAGCTGGGCATCTCCTGTCGCGAGGCCGAGCAGATTCCCGCCGTGCTGGTGGGCCGCGCCGCCGACAAGTTCGAGTACCTGCACAACGCCAACATCGGCGCTTCCATCGCCAGCGGCAGCTACCCCACCGACGCCATGGTCGTCATTCCCTGCTCGATGGGGACGCTGGGGGCGATTGCGGGCGGCATCTCCGACAACCTGATGCGCCGCGCCGCTGATGTCCACCTGAAGGAGGGCCGCCCGCTGCTGCTCTGCTGGCGCGACACGCCGCTCAACCAGATTCATCTGGAAAACATGCTGCGGCTGGCGCGCGCCGGCGCGACTATTTATCCCATCAACCCAGGCTACTACCACGGCGCGGAAACCCTCACTGAGCTGGTCAACCAGTTCTGCTTGCGACTGCTGGAGAAGCTCGGCCTGCCGCAGGACAAGCAGTACCAGTGGAAGGGCACCAAAGGATGATGTTGAAGCTCGAAATTGGAAACTCGAAACTCGCTCTTGAAGGAGAGAATAACAGGTTTCGCTTTTCGAGTTTCCTGTTTCGTCCTTTGCTGATGACGTTGCGGATGATCAAGTTTGAGCACTCGATCTTCGCGCTGCCGTTTGCTTTTCTGGGCGCGCTGCTGGCGGCGGAGGGTTGGCCGACCGGACAACAAGTTTTCTGGATTGTGGTGGCGATGGTGGGCGGGCGCAGCGCCGCCATGGCGTTCAACCGCATCGCCGACCTGCGCTACGACCGGCTCAACCCGCGCACGGCCGCGCGCGAGCTCCCGACCGGGAAGCTCTCGCTCCGGTTTACCTGGGCGTTCGTTGTGGTCTCATCGGCGGCACTGGTTTTTGCCGCCTGGCGGTTGAACCCGCTGGCCTTTCGCCTTTCGCCACTGGTGTTGACCGTGCTGCTGCTCTACTCCTACACCAAGCGCTTCACCACCCTGAGCCATTGGGTGCTGGGGTTCTGCCTGGGCATGGCGCCCGCCGGGGCGTGGGTTGCGGTGCGCGGCGCGCTCGACTGGCGGATTTCCATCCTGACAGTGGCGGTGATGTTCTGGGTGGCGGGCTTCGACATCATCTACGCCTGCCAGGATGTAGAGTTCGACCGCAAGGCGGGACTGTTTTCAGTTCCCGTCAGTCTCGGCATCGCGGGCGCGCTGTGGGTCTCGCGCGGGCTGCACCTGCTGATGTTGGGGCTGCTGGCTTGGTTGGCGGCGTTGGCGGGGCTGGGGGCGGTGGCCTACGCAGGCTTGCTGCTGGTCGCGGCCCTACTGGCTTACGAGCATTCGCTGGTCAAGCCCGACGACTTGAGCCAGGTGAATGCTGCATTTTTTACCGTGAACGGCTATATTAGTATTTTGCTGTTGGTTTTCTGGGGAGCGGATATTCTTGGGGCTGGAAGCTAGAAGCAGGAAGCTGGAGAGCTCCACTGATTCATGGTTCATCTTGTCACCCCGAGCTTGTCGAGGGGTCTGCTTTTCAAACAAGCAGATTCCTCTCTCGCCCCGCTCTTAGCGGGGCTTCGCTCGGAATGACAAACACAACGAAGAGTAGGATTTTCCGAGGCGCATGACGGGGCAACTCACCATTGAAGACAAGCGGCTGGCGCCGGTTGCCGAAAAAGTGCAGGCGGGCGGGCGGCTGACGTTTGAGGACGGCTTGGCGCTCTACCGCACTCACGACCTGCTGGCGCTGGGGTGGCTGGCCAACTCCGTGCGCGAGCGACTGCACGGCAACGTCTGCTACTACAACATCAACCGGCACATCAACCCTACCAATGTCTGTGTGGCGCACTGCCGCCTGTGCGCCTTCGGGCGCGACCCCAACGTCCCCGGCGCTTACACCATGGCGTTGGAAGAAGTTTTCCGAACTGCGGCCAGCGGCAGTACCGAGGCCGTGACCGAGTTCCACATCGTGGGCGGGCTGCACCCCGACCTGACGTTCGACTACTACCTCGACTTGATTCGCGGCCTCAAGCAGCGCTTCCCGCAGGTGCACTTGAAAGCCTTCACCATGGTCGAGATCGGCTACTTCGCCAAGATCACCAAGCTGCCCGCGCGCGAGGTGCTGCTGAAGCTGAAACAGGCGGGGCTCGACTCGCTCCCCGGCGGGGGCGCGGAAATTTTCCATCCCCGGGTGCGCAAGGTCATCTGCGACCACAAGACCTCCGGACAACTGTGGCTCCAAATTGCGCGCACCGCCCACGAGCTAGGGCTGCATTCCAACGCCACCATGCTCTACGGCCACATCGAGACCGAGGAGGAGCGCGTGGATCACCTGCTCAAGCTGCGCGCGTTGCAGGACGAGACCCGCGGCTTTGTCTGCTTCATCCCGCTCGCCTTCCACCCGGAGAACACCGCGCTCGCGCACCTGCCCAAGCCCACCGGCTTTCTCGACTTGAAAAACATCGCCGCCAGCCGCCTGCTGCTCGACAACTTTCCCCACATCAAGGCCTACTGGATCATGCTCACGCCGCGCATCGCGCAGGTGGCGCTGCGCTTCGGCGCCGACGACATTGACGGCACCGTGGTGGAGGAGAAGATCTACCACGACGCCGGTGCCACTACCGCGCAGGGTCTGCGGCGGTCGGAGTTGCTGCGGCTGATTCGCGAGGCCGGGCGCGAGCCGGTGGAGCGCGACACGCTCTACCGCGCCGTCACTCGTACCGCCGACGGTCAGGCGCGCATCGACACCACCCTGACCGTCAACGTCTAAGCAACCCCCGACCTCCGCGGTGCGTCCATACAAGTAAGCCAGGTTGCCCGGGAACCTAGCAGTTCGGCCCGGACGGAGCGGTTTTTCCGCCAGGTAAGGAGGAGGGCTTCATGCGTAAACTCGTGTTCCTTGTGGCAGTGGTTTTGGTCGTCGGTGTTTCGGCGCGGGCTCAGCATCCCCGAGTGGAAATCTTCGGCGGCTACTCCTACGCCAACCTAGATGAGGGTCTTTTCCCTTTGTCCTCTTTGTCGGGTCGCCGGAACGCCAGCGGCTGGGGCGCGAACCTCAGCCTCAACAGCAGCCGATTTTTCGGCTTCACCGCTGATTTTGCGGGCCAGTTTGGAAACGTGCAGATTCTGGACCCGACGCTGGCCTGCATTGGGATCTTTCCACCCCCGCCAGGCTGCACGATTGACGTGAACTTCAGCAGCCAGCAATTTCTCTTCGGACCCCGTTTCATTCTCCGGGGCGGCGGCGCGACGGGATTCGTGCATGTGCTTCTGGGCGCAACCCGCACCCGGCTCTCGAGCTTTCCTACTTTGGGGGGGCTTGTACCGGCCCAAACGGAAACCGATTTCGCTTTGGCCGCCGGGGGCGGGTTGGATGTGCGGCTGAGCCCCTTCCTTGCCCTGCGCGCCTTCCAGGTGGATTACATCCCCGTCCACCAAGGTGGGATCATCAATCAGAATTTTGCCCAGAACATCCGGGTGCAGACCGGAATCGTGCTCCGGTTCTGACCTACTGAGAGGCCGGTGCGGCAGTAGTTTCTTCCCGGTGGCCGCGCCACCAGCCCCAAACCAGCAGCGCATACACCGGCCCGTATTCCAGCCAAACCAGCCACGGGTCGTAGTGCCACACACCCAGGGCCGTGTAGTCAATGAGCGTGTGGTAGCTGAGCAGGACCGTCCCGGTGAAGAGCAGAAAAGCCGGATGCGGAAAGAAGCAGAGGAAAGGCACCAGCCAGGTGACGTACCAGGGAAAGACGCTGGGCGAGAGCAGCAACACGGTCGCCATCAATAAGTAGGTAGCGCGCAGCGGTTCGGCCCGCTGCCAGGCCAGATGCAAGGCCAATCCCACCAACACGCCGGCGGCGACTCCGGCGGCCAGGGCTTCCTGCCCGCTGGCATCCAGCAGCAGCGCGTAGAGACTCTCGTTGTTGCGCCACTTTTCGCCGTAGGTGGCGGCGCCGGCCAGCAATTTCCACCCGGCAGCGCGGTAGGGCCACCAGAGCAGCGCTGCCACGCCCGCGAACACCGGCAGGCCACGCCAGCCGGTGCGCAGAAGGAATAGAGGCGCCAGAACTCCTGCGAACCATTTGCTCATCGTCGCCGCCGCCAACGCTGCGATTGACATCGAACGCCGCTCCCCTATAATCAGCCCGCTGGCCAACAGGAGCAGGAAAACCGGCAGCGAGTCGTTGTGGCCGCTGCCGGCGAATTCCAGCACCACCAGCGGACACCAGCCATAGAGGAGGGCGCGCGCGGGCGGCAGTCCGCGAGACGTGAGGATGCCCATCAGCAGCAAGAGCGTGCCGAGGTCGAAGACTACGCTCGCCAGCTTGAAGGCGAGCACGCCGTCCAAAGCTGCGGTCAGCCGGAACAGCAGTTGGGTGGTGGGGCCGTAGGCGGTGGGAACTTCCTTGCCCGGAAAGCGGTGGTAGTGGTCGGTGCGAAAGGCTTCCAAGGCAGGGTCAGCCGGCAGTGAAAGATAGGGACTGTGGCCGCTGAGTTGGATGTTGCCTTCCCAGACGTAGCGATAGAGGTCGTTGGAGAGCGAGGGCGGCAGCGGCAACAGCGTGACCCGAAAAGCCACTGCTGCCAGGAGCACGATGAGCAGGGCGGCGCGCCCCGAGGCTTCCGCCCGGCAGGCGAGATAGGCCGCTGTGAAATAAACGACAGTGGCGGCCAGGGAAATTGCGACTACCGCGGGGATGTTTTCATCGAAGGGATGGAAGCGCCGCAGCAACAGAAACAGAACTTCCAGCAGCGCGGCCAACAAAGCCAGCGCGCTGAGGACGGCACGGCTTCGGGAGGGGGCGCGTAGCATTAGCTAGCCATGGGCCTGCTTGCAGCCATTTTGGTTTTGAGTAATCCCGTCGAGCGCTACTTGCGCTTCCTGTTCGAACCCGACCCGTTTCGCGGAAATTACTCGTTGAACGGGTTTGATCTGCTGCTGCTCATTCCCTACTTCGTCATCCTGATCACGCTGAGCTTCTACGGTCTGCACCGCTTCCGTCTCATCTATCTCTATAAGAAGTACCGCCGCAACCAGCCGGTCGAGCCGCCGCCGCCGGCCGAATGGCCGCAGGTTACCATACAGCTTCCGCTCTACAACGAGAAGTACGTGGTGGAGCGCCTCTTGGACGCGGTGGTGCGGCTCGACTATCCGCGCGAGCGCCTGGAAATCCAGGTGCTGGACGACTCCACCGATGAGACGGTTGCGGTGGCCCGCGCCGCCGTGGCTCGCTACGCCGCGCAGGGCGTGCGCATCCGCCACTTCCATCGCAGCCACCGCAGCGGCTACAAGGCCGGCGCGCTGGCCCAGGGGCTGGCGCAGGCGCGGGGAGAGTTCATCGCCCTCTTCGACGCCGACTTCATCCCCGCCCCGGACTTCCTGCGCCGCACGCTGCCCCACTTTTCCGATCCCCGGGTGGGGATGGTGCAGGCGCGCTGGACTTACGTCAACCGCAACTACTCGCTGCTCACCCGCGTGCAGGCGATTCTGCTCGATGCGCACTTCGTGCTCGAACACGGCGGCCGCTGCCGCGCCGGTCTGTTCTTCAACTTCAACGGCACCGCGGGGGTGTGGCGCCGGGCGGCGATCGAAGACGCCGGCGGCTGGGAGCACGATACCCTGACCGAAGACACCGATCTTAGCTACCGCGCGCAGTTGCGCGGCTGGAAGTTTCTTTTCCTGCCCGAGGTGGAAGCGCCCTCGGAGCTGCCGGTGGATATAAACGCCTTCAAGGCGCAGCAAGCGCGCTGGGCCAAGGGACTGATGCAAACTGCCAAGAAGATTCTTCCGCGCATCTGGCGCGCGCCTCTGCCCTGGCGGGTCAAGCTGGAAGCCTTCTACCACCTGACGGCCTGCATCAGCTATCCGCTGATGGTGGCACTTTCGATTATTTTGCTGCCGGCCATGATCGTGCGCTTCTACCAGGGCTGGTGGCAGGTGTTGTGGATTGACCTGCCGCTGTTTCTGGCCGCCACCTGTTCGGTCTCCACTTTTTATTTGGTGGCCCAGAAGGAGCTGTATCCGCGCACATGGAAGCAGACGTTTTTCTTCCTGCCGCTGCTGATGGCGGTGGGCATCGGGATGGCGCTGCGCAATGCGCGCGCTGTGCTGGAAGCCATCGGAGGAGTGCAGTCGGCGTTTGTGCGCACGCCCAAGTACCGAGTCGAAGACGCCCGAGTGCCCTGCTACGCCCGGGTCTATCGCTCGGCTGACCGCAACTGGCTGCCGTGGGTGGAGTTGGCTCTGGGCGCGTATTTCGTCTGGGCCACGCAGTATGCGTTCTTCAACGGCAACTACGCCACCATCCCGTTCCTGTCTCTTTTCCTCTGGGGGTATCTCTACACCGGCTTGCTGTCGCTCGCGCAGCCCTACTGGGAGCGACTGGCTTGGCTGGTCTGGCCGGAGCGCTTGCGGCAGCCGGCGGAGACGTTGTAGCCTTCTCCGTGCAGAAATTTCTTTTGGGTGAGCCGTTCCGGCAGGGGAAACAGTCTGCTTGCGCCGCATGCCTTGCGACTCGGCTGTACAGATGGGTTTTGCTGGAACACACCGCAGGAGGGGCCTTGAACCGTCCACCGCAGAGACGCAGAGTACACAGAGAGGAGACCATCGGATGAGACAGAAACCACTTGCGCTGGTTTTGCTTGTCGGTTTGCTGGCGGGCGCTCTACTGGCGACGGCACGCATTAAAGAGGCGCCGGAAGAATACGCCGCCCGGCGCGCGCGTCTGATCGAGCGTGTGGGCTCGCCGGTCGTTCTGTTCGGGTACGGGAACGAAGTTTCCAATGTTTCGTTGCTGTACACGTTTCGCCAAGAGGAGAGCTTTTACTACCTCACCGGATATGAGGAGCCCGGCGCGGCGCTGCTGCTGGTCCCGCAGACCGACGAAGCCAAGGCGGCCAAGCTGCCGCCGGAGACGCTCTTCCTGCCGCCGCGCGACAAGCGCCGCGAGCGCTGGGACGGCATTCGCATTGGCCCGGCGGACGCTGACGCCACCGTGCGCACGGGCATCGCCGTGGTCCAACCCGTGGCCAAACTTCGCCGCGCGCTGGAGCGGGCTGCCACTGTCTTCCCGAAGCTCTATGCGTTGTTTCCTGCGCCGGGAGCAGAGGTGGACTCCGCCCACGCCGCGCGCTGGCTGCGGTGGTTGCGGGAGCAGGCGCCGCTGGCGGAGTGGCAGGATGTGCGCGAGACACTGAGTACGCTGCGGCAGGTGAAGTCGGAGAGCGAGCAGGAGTTGCTGCGCTTTGCCATCGAGCATTCGATGGAGGCGCACCGGGAAGCGATGCGGGCGCTGCGGCCGGGCCTGCACGAGTACGAGATTGCGGCGCTGATGGAGTACACCTTCAAGCGCGCCGGCTGCGAGCGGCCGGCCTACATTCCGATTGTGGGCTCGGGATTCAACTCCACCGTGCTGCACTACAGCCAGAACAGCCGGCAGATGCAGGCGGGCGAGCTGGTGGTGATTGATGTCGGAGCTGAGTGCGCGGGCTACGCCGCCGACATCACGCGCACGCTTCCGGTGAGCGGTAAGTTCAGCCCGCGCCAGCAGGAGATCTACGAAATCGTGCTGGGGGCGCAGAACGCCGCCATCGCGGCGGTCAAGCCGGGGATGAGCTTTGCGCGCACGGGCGAGCACTCGCTCTACCGCATCGCCTACGACTACATCAATACGCACGGGAAAGACCGAAAGGGCGAGCCGCTGGGAAAGTATTTTATCCACGGGCTCGGCCATCACATCGGCTTGCAGGTGCACGATGTCGGCAATCCCACCCGGGTGCTGGCGCCGGGGATGATCGTCACGATTGAGCCGGGGATTTACATCCCGGAGGAAAACCTGGGCGTGCGCATCGAAGACATCGTGCTCGTGACTGAAGACGGCACCGTGCTGCTGACCGAATCGCTTCCTCGCACCATCAAGGAAATTGAGCGCATCATGGCCGAGGTTCGCCGACCGGAACGTTAAGGAACGTCTGTTCGTTTTCAGACGAAAAGCAAAAAATATTTTTCCCTCCCAAGGGAGTGTTGCGCGCAACTTTGACATTTGCGCGGCATCCCATCTAGTGGATGGGGCAGGTTGGGTTTGTGAGAAATAAAACCAACCGGCCTCATCCGAGAAAAGACTACAGGATTTCTGTTCGCGGCCTACAGGACATCCGCTAAGCAACCGCTGCAGGAAACCGAACACAAAACTCCATTACTGGAGGGGGAGGACTGTATGAGCAAGAAGTGTATTCTTCTGGGCGTACTGTTGTTATTTGCCGTGCCCACTTGGGCGCAGGAGGACGTAGAAAAGGTCAACGTGTTTGTCGGCTACTCGTATCTGCGGGGGGACTTTGGCCGGCTGCACGGTGACGTTGTTGGCGGCGGCGTAGTGAGCGGGGCCTACAACTTTAACAAACACTTCGCCGCGGTGGGCGAGTGGTCCACCCACCATGACAGCGATGTCAAAGGTATGAACGTGGACAACAACTTGTTTCTGGGCGGCCCGCGGTTTACGTTTCTTCGTACGAAACGCCTCACTGCGTTTAGCCAAGCGCTGTTTGGGTTTCATCACACGCAAATCGGTTTGCCCGGTACGGGCCTCCAAGGTGATGACGACACCGGTTTTGCCTTCGCCGGGGGCGTTGGGTTCGACGTCAACCTGAGCAAGCATTGGGCCATCCGCACACAGGTCGATTATGTTACGTTGGACTTGGACCTTCCGTCGGTGGGCATAAATCAGAGCACCGACAACATGCGCACCTCGGGCGGCATCGTGTTCAGGTGGGGCGGATAAGAACCGGGCAGTTCAAGCAGATCTAACAGCGCTCCGGCCTCGCATGAGGCCGGAGTGCTGTTTGTTTTGGGACAGGGCCGGGGGACGCTGCGTGCCGGGTTGGGTTACACTTTTGGATCTTGATGACCAGCCGCCAGCAACTCGTCCAACTTAACCGGGATGTCATCGACTGTCGGAAGTGTCCGCGGCTGGTGCGTTGGCGGGAAGAGGTGGCGCGGGAGAAGCGCCGCATGTTCCGCGACTGGGAGTATTGGGGACGGCCGGTGCCGGGCTTCGGCGACCCACGCGCGCAACTGCTGGTGCTGGGACTGGCGCCGGCGGCCCACGGCGCCAACCGCACCGGGCGGATGTTCACCGGCGACCGCGCGGGCGATTTCCTCTTTCGCGGCCTCCACCGGGCCGGGTTCGCCAACCAGCCCACCTCCGTCAGTCGCGACGACGGCCAGAAGCTCACCAACTGTTACATCACCGCTTCGCTGCGATGCGCGCCGCCGCAGAACAAACCCACGCCGCAGGAGCAATCGAACTGCCGCCCGTTTCTGGAAGAAGAGTTCCGGCTGTTGACGAACGTGCGCGCGGTGCTGGCGCTGGGCCGCATCGCGCACGAAACTTACTTGCGGCTGTTGCAGCAGCACGGGCAGATCAAAAGCCTGGCCGCGTTTCCCTTTGGCCACGGGGCGCACTACCGCCTGCCCTGGCCCGGCGGCGCGCGGACGGTTCGGTTGTTTGATTCCTTCCATTCCAGCCAGCAGAACACCCAGACCGGGCGGTTGACCCCGGCGATGTTCAACCGGGTGCTGCGGGAAGTGAAAAAATACCTCAGGGGTTGAAGCCCTTATTTTATTGCAGGATGTTTCGGCACGGCTCCCTCGACTCCGCTCCCTTCGGCTTCGCTCAGGGCAAGCGGGACAAGTTCCGCCGTGCCCTGACGATTCGGGAGGGTGCCCCGCGGCACGCGGTCGGTGATTGACCGCGGGTGCAGCGCCGGAGTAGGCTTCGCAGGGTTTTCCGGTCTGCATGCCGGCCAGGGGGCCTTCGGTACGGAAAAAGTCACCGCTTATCCCAAGCGTGCAAGGAGGAGGAGATGGAGAACGAGGGCAGAAGGCAGCGCGGGAACCTGGAGCAGGGGGCGCTTATC
>JACZYA010000086.1 GCA_022571295.1 Acidobacteriota bacterium
ATGACGTTAGTTCCTCCTTCAAGGTTGAGCATGCTCCTATATCACAAACTCAGTGGGGAACCTACTCCGGGTACTCGTCGGTAGTGGGGCACTTTGGAAATGTGAATCTCACGCCGAGCCCCGTGGCCTGTCCTGAGCAGAGTCGAAGGGCACCTGCCACGGGGTGCTTTTGCCGCCCATCCACCCGGCGGCTTGTCCTGAGCGAAGCCGAAGGGCGGGTGCCTGCCTACCGCAGGCAGGCCGCCGGGCTCAGCGCCAAATCCACTTCGTGAAACTGACCCACTACCAGCAGATGAAGTTGCTTGACTTGGCGGTTCGATATCCGTATAGTGCGGTTTCTATGTTGAGCGTGCAGACAACCCGATTTAGCGGCTATTACGGCTATTACAGCCGCAGGGGGTGGCGCGCGCTCTGAGCCTTTAGCCCAACAAGGATTCTCAAAGCCCGCGTCACAGACGACGCGGTTTTTTTTTGCCAACAGCCGGCCGCGTTCAGGCCCAGGGAGGAGCGAGACAGCGATGGACATCAGCGATTGGCGCAAACGCATTGACGGGATCGACGAGAAACTGGTTGAGCTGCTCAACCAGCGGGCACGCGCCGCCGCTGCCATCGGCAAGCTCAAGCGCGCGGCCAGCGAGCCGGTCTACCAGCCCCAACGCGAAAGCGAAGTGCTGGCGCGGGTCCAAAAGCTGAACGCCGGGCCGCTCAGCAACCAGCAGTTGAGGCGGCTGTTCGAGTGCATCGTGGACGAGGCGCGCAAGATTGAATAAACGCCGGCGAGAAATCGCGGCGGAGGAAGACGGAAAAACGAAAGCGAGGTAGACGATGGTGGTTGTGATGCAGACAGGAGCGACAGAAAAACAGATTCAACATGCAGCTGAGCGTCTGAAAGAGATGGGCTTCAGCATTCACCGCACCGATGGCGCCACGTGCACCATACTTGCCGCGGTGGGCGAAAAGCTGGCCTTTGACGCTCGCGACGTCGAACTGCTCGAAGGCGTGCGGGAGGTCCATCGCATTTCCGCCCCCTACAAGCTCGCCAACCGGCAGTTCCGCCCCGAAGGCACGGTGGTGGAGGTGGGGAAAGACGTGCAGATCGGCGGCAACGAAGTGATAGTGATAGCGGGGCCGTGCTCGGTGGAGAGCCGCGAGCAAATCCTGGCCATCGCCGATGCCGTCAGCAGCCACGGAGCAAAGATTCTGCGGGGTGGCGCCTTCAAGCCGCGCACCTCCCCGTACAGCTTCCAGGGCTTGGGCGTGCCGGCGCTGGAGTGGCTGCGCGCAGCTGCTGACCGGCACGGCCTGCTGGTCGTCAGCGAGGTAATGGACCACACCAAGATTGCGCTGATGGCGGAGTTGGTGGACATCCTGCAAGTAGGCGCGCGCAACATGCAGAACTACGACCTGCTCAAGGCGTTGGGCAAGGTGCGCAAGCCGGTGCTGCTGAAGCGCGGCCCCTCGGCCACCATCGAGGAGTGGCTGCTCTCGGCTGAGTACATCATGCACGGCGGCAACTACAATGTGATCCTGTGCGAGCGCGGCATCCGCACCTTCGAGACTTACACCCGCAACACGCTCGACCTGGCGGCCATTCCGGTGGTGAAGAAGCTCTCGCATCTCCCCATCGTGGTGGACCCCTCGCACGGCACCGGTCGGCGCGACAAAGTGGCGCCCATGGCGCGCGCAGCGGTGGCAGCGGGCGCCGACGGCATCATGGTGGAAGTGCACACCGACCCCGAGCACGCGCTCTCCGACGGTGCGCAGTCGCTCAAGCCCGCGCAGTTCACCCGACTGATGGAGCAGTTGCGCATGATCGCTCCCGCGGTTGAACGACGGGTTGGTTAATGGTTGAATAGTTGACTGGTTGATTGGTTCATTCATTGGTTGAATAGGAGATGCTGCGCTGGAGTCGAAGGACTAATCAACCAATTATCTGATCAACCGATAAACCATTAACCGTTCAACCAACATGCCTTTCCAGCGAATCACGATTCTGGGTTGTGGACTGATCGGGGGCTCGTTTGCGCTTGCGCTCAAGCAGGCGGGCTTTGCGGGCGAGATTGTCGGCTGGGGCCGGGAGGATGCGCTCGAGCGCGCGCAGCAGCGCGGCGCGATTGACCGGGGCGTGGTTGATCTGGCGCAAGCGGTCGCCGACGCGGACCTCATCTATCTCTCCACGCCGGTTGGAGCCATCCTCGAGTTGCTGCCGCAGGTGGGGCAGGCGGCGAAAGCGGGGGCGCTGGTGACCGACGCCGGCAGCACCAAGGTTGCAATTTGCGCGAAGGCCAAAGAAGTCTTGCCGAAGAACGTAATTTTTCTCGGCGGGCATCCGCTGACGGGGAAAGAAACATCGGGGATCGAGAATGCGGACGCAGATTTGTTTGTGGGCGCGAAATATGTGGTGATCAAGGAGACAAAGGAGGCAGAAGAAGCAGAGGAGGAGTTTGGGAGCGAGTCGGTGCGGGAGTTTCTCGATTGGCTCCGGAGGGTGGGGGCGGAGCCGGTGGTGCTGGACGCCGAGACCCACGACCGGGCGGTGGCCTTCACTTCGCATCTGCCGCAACTGCTCTCCACTGCGCTGGCCGCCGCGGTGGCGGACGAGACCGACCGGGGCGAGCTGCCGGTGTTGTTGGCAGCGGGCGGCTTTCGGGATATGGTACGGCTGGCCTCTAGTCCCTATGAGATTTGGCGAGACATCTGCTCCACCAACAGCGAAAATATAAGTCGCGCCTTGGAGCGGCTGGAGCGCCGGTTGGCGCGGTTGCGCGCGCGTCTTCAATCGCCCGAGCTGGCCGAAGAATTCGAGAAAGCCCAGCAGGTTTGCTCGTTATTGAAGGCGAATGACGGGAGGAGAAACGATGGATAAGGTGGTGGCGAACGCGGACGAAGCCATCGAGAAGCTGAGCGACGGCGTCATGATCATGATGGGCGGCTTCGGGTTGTGCGGGATTCCGGAGAACCTGATTGCGGCCGTGCGCCGAAAGGGGAGCAAGAACCTGACAGTGGTGTCGAACAACGCCGGCGTGAACGACTTCGGCATCGGGTTGCTGCTGGAGACGCGCCAAGTAAAGAAAATGATTGCCACCTACGTGGGTGAGAATAAGCTGTTCGAGCAGCAGGTGTTGAGTGGCGAGTTGGAGGTGGAGTTGAACCCGCAGGGGACGCTGGTGGAGCGGATACGCGCCGGGGGCGCAGGCATCGGTGGATTTTTCACTCCCACCGGCTACGGGACGCCCATCGCCGAGGGCAAGGAGGCGCGCGAGATTGACGGTAGGATGTACGTGCTGGAGAAGCCGCTGCGGGCGCAGTTTGCTTTCATCAAGGCGTGGAAGGGCGACCGCTGGGGCAACTTGATCTATCGCAAGACGGCGCGCAACTTCAACCCCGTCATGGCCACCGCGGCCGAGACCGTGATTGCGGAAGTAGAGGAGTTGGTGGAGGTGGGGCAGCTCGAGCCTGACTCCGTGCACACGCCTGGTGTTTACGTGGACGCGATCTTTCAGGGCGTGAATTACGAGAAGCGCATCGAGCGGCGCACCGTGCGCCCGCGGACAGCCTGAGAGAAGAATTCACCGCAGAGACGCGGAGGACGCAGAGGCTAGGAAAGAGAAAGAGAAAAGTAGAAACTAGAGACTGAAAAGGGCTAAGCGCAGAGGACTACGGGAGAGAAGAGCGATGGCGGCGTTGAGCGGTAAGGATGCGCGGGAGTTTATCGGCAAGCGGGTGGCGCAGGAGCTGCGCGACGGCTACTACGTCAACCTCGGCATCGGGCTGCCGACGCTGGTGGTGAACTACATCCCGGCGGGGATGGACGTCATCTTACAGTCAGAGAACGGGCTGATGGGCATCGGCCCCTGGCCGGTCGAGGGCGAGGAAGACCCGGACTTGATCAGCGCCGGCAAAGAGACGGTGACGGAGATTCCCGGCGCGGCCTATTTTTCCAGCGCCGACTCGTTTGCTATGATTCGCGGCGGGCACATTGACCTCTCCATCCTGGGCGCTTTGCAGGTGGACGCGGAAGGCAACCTGGCCAACTGGATGATCCCCGGCAAGATGGTGAAGGGCATGGGCGGGGCGATGGACCTGGTGGCGGGGGCCAGGCGCGTCATCATTGCGATGGAGCACACCGCCAAGGGCAAGGCCAAAATTGTGAGCCGATGTACGCTGCCGCTGACGGGTGTTAAGGTGGTGAACACCATCGTCACCGAGCTGGGGGTGATTGATGTTACCCCGGAGGGGCTGCTGCTGAAGGAGGTCGCGCCCGGCGTGACCCCGGAAGAGGTGCAGCAAGCCACCGAGTCGAAACTGAAGGTGGCGAAGGACGTGAAAGAAATCGAGGTCTAGATCACAAAGCGGGCGCCTCGCCGCTGGCGGGACAGGCTCCGCACTTCTTCCGAACAATATTTCATTTTTTGCTTTCTTGTGAAACAGTTGTCAGTGGGGAGCAAAGCGGATGGAACTGAATTCAATTGTGGTCGTGAGTCTGCACGAGCCCAAGGAGCGGATTTGGGGGCAATTGACTGCGCTGACGCAGGCGGGGATTACGATACGGGGGATTGATCTGAACTCGTTCACCGACTTCGTCCAGCAGGTGAAACATCCCGAGGAAATGCAGGTGGGGCTGGCCACAATTTTCTATCCCATGCAGCGGGTGGAGCGCATCGCGCTGGACGAGCCCAAGGGCGACATCTCCTCGCTGGGCCAGACGTTTGAGCAGCAGGTGGGACGCAGCATTCAGGACTACTTGGCCGGATTGGAGCCGCGCCGCCGCTCGCCCCGCCGTCGGCGGCGCTAGCCGGCGCGGGGGCAGCAAGCCTCGTCGCAGGAACTGCTGATGAAAAGACAGTTTTTCACCTGGGCCAACCAGTTCACTCTGCTGCGGCTGGGGTTGATCCCGTTCTTCGCGGTGGCGGTGGTGGAAGGGCACTACGTCTGGGCTTTGTCGTTGCTGGTGGTGGCGGGCGTGAGCGATGCCTTGGACGGGTTGCTGGCGCGCTGGCTGAAGCAGCGCACGGCGTTGGGCGCTTACTTGGATCCGATCACGGACAAGTTGCTGCTCTCCACTGCCTTTGTGGTTCTGGCCATACGAGGAGATATTCCCTGGACACTGAGCGTGCTGGTGCTGGGACGCGACGTGCTGCTGGTGGTGGTGGCGGGGGTGATTGTGGTGGTAGCGGGCTTCCGGCCTTTCCCGCCCAGCATCTACGGCAAGGGTTGCACCGCGGTACAGATGCTGACGGTACTGACGGTGGTGCTGGGCCGGGTGTGGCCGCCGGCTGAAGTGTTGTGGCCGGTGTTGCTGTGGTTGACGGCGGCGCTGACCGTGCTCACGGGCGTGCACTACGCCTACCAAACCGGAAAAGTGATGCCGCGCTGAAAGGGAGAGCAGGAGGACGGGTGGCCTGCAATGGTTCTGCTTGGCGTGCGCTGGCAGTCTGGAGTACCCTTTCGGTTCTCTTGTATCCCTTTCAGCGTCTCAACACGGGGAGACGCTCAACTGAGGGCCCGGAGCAGAGACTGAGGAAGCAGGAGGTTGGGGCGTGGCTGATTTCTACCAAACCGGAGTGGTGGCTACCCTGCATCGGCTGGGGACGCGACGCATTGAAGACATCGAGGACGAGCTGGTGCGGTTCGCGCGGCATGCGCCCATGGCGCTGGTGCTGCCGGCGCTCTATTCGGAGTTTGAGGCTCCGGCCATGGGCCGGATTCTGGAAGAGCTGTCGAAGGTTCCCTACCTGAAGCAGATTGTGTTGTCGCTGGACCGGGCTGACGCCGACCAGTTTGCCGAGGTCAAGAAGCGGGTGAGTGGCGCGCATAAGAATGCGCGGGTGATTTGGAACGACGGCGAGCGGGTGCAGCGGCTGTTGAAGCTGTTGGAGGAGAATGACCTGCCGGCCGGCCCGCCGGGCAAGGGGCGGGGGTGCTGGCTGGCCTACGGGTACGTGCTGGCCAGCGGGCAGGCCCGGGTGGTGGGGCTGCATGACTGCGACATTGTGAATTACAGCCGGGAGTTGTTGGCGCGCTTGATGTACCCGGTGGCCAATCCGAACGTGGACTTCGAGTTCTGCAAGGGGTTCTACGCCCGTTTCACTTCCAAGTTGCACGGGCGGGTGACGCGGCTCTATCTGACGCCGTTGGTCCGTACCCTGCAACAGATTTTCGGTTACCTGCCCTTTCTGGTGTACCTGGACAGCTTTCGCTACGCACTGGCGGGGGAGTTTGCCATGGACGTCGAGCTGCTGCGGGTGAACCGCATCCCTTCTGACTGGGGCTTGGAGGTGGGCGTGTTGGCGGAGGTCTATCGCAACTCCTCCCTGAAGCGCGTGTGCCAGGTGGACTTGGCCGACAACTACGAGCACAAGCACCAGCCGCTTTCGGCCGATGATACCCAAAAAGGGCTGATGCGCATGACGGTGGACATCACCAAGATTTTGTTCCGCATGCTGGCGGCCGAAGGGGGGGTGCTGTCCGACGGGGTGTTCCGCACCATCCAAAGCAAGTTTGTGCGCACGGCGGAAGACACCATCACCCGCTACCACGCCGATGCCATGGTCAATGGGCTGGAGTTTGACCGCCACGAAGAGGAAGTGGCGGTGCAGGCCTTTGTGCGCGCGATTGCGCTGGCGGCCGATGATTATTCGAAGGACCCGCTGGGGGCGCCGCTGATTCCCAACTGGAACCGGGTGGCGGCTGCCCTGCCGGACTTCTTCAGTCAACTGGAACTGGCGGTCGAAGAGGACAACGGCTAATCCCGCGCTATGGCCGAATCCGATATCCTAACCAAGGACGTACAGGCAGCGGTCGAGAAGCTGGGCGAGGCCGACATTGTGGTCGGGATTCCCAGCTACAACAATTCCCGCACCATTCGGCACGTGGTGCGGGCGGTGAGCGCCGGGTTGGCGCGGCACTTCTCCGACCTGCGCACCGTAGTGATTAACTCTGACGGGGGCTCCACGGACGGCACGCCGCAGTCGGTGCTGGAGGCCCAACTGGATCCGGAGAAGCTGCTGCTCATGCAGCACCCGCTGCACCCGGTGCATAAAATCACCACTCCTTACCATGGCCTGCCGGGCAAGGGCAGCGCATTCCGGACAATTTTTCAGGTGGCGGAAAGACTGAACGCAAAGGTCTGTGCGGTGGTGGACGCCGACCTGCGCAGCATCACCCCGGACTGGGTGGACTTGCTGGTGCGGCCGGTGCTCCAGAACCAGTTTGATTATGTGGCGCCCTACTATCGCCGCCACAAGTATGACGGCACCATCACCAACACCATTGTCTACCCGCTCACCCGGGCGCTCTACGGCCGGCGGGTGCGGCAGCCGATCGGAGGCGAGTTCGGCCTTTCGGCCAAGCTGGTGAAGCGCCTGCTGAGCAAGACCGAGGTGTGGGAAACCGATGTGGCCCGCTACGGGGTGGACATCTGGATGACCACCACGGCGTTGGCCGAGCGCTTCCAAGTGTGCCAAGTGTTTCTGGGAGCGAAGATTCACGACGCCAAGGATCCCGGCGGGGACTTGTCGGAGATGCTGGTGCAGGTGGTGGGCTCGCTTTTTTCGCTGATGGAGGAGTACGAGAAGAGTTGGAAGACCGTGCGCGGGTCGGTGCCGGCGCCGCTTTACGGCTTCCCCTACGAAGTGGGGTTGGAGCCGGTGAAGGTGAACCCGCAGGGGATGCACGCCAGCTTCCAGCAGGGCTGCCGGGCGCTGGTGCCGGTGTATGAGTCATTCCTGCGCCCCGAGTTGGTGCGGGAGTTGAGGCTGTTGGCAGACCAGCCCATGGAACGGTTCCGGTTTCGGGACGACATCTGGGCGACCTTGATTTACGAGTACGCGGTGGCTTTTCACAAGCGCACGCTCGACCGCAAACATCTGCTGCAATCGTTGACACCGCTCTATCTGGGCAAGGTGACTTCCTTCGTGCTGGAGACGCAAGGCCTGGATCAGCGCGGGGCAGAGGACAAAATTGAAGAGTTGTGCCGGGACTACGAACAGATTAAGTCCTACCTGGTGCGACGCTGGGAAGAAAAACGAGGAGGCTGAGCGCGATGGCCCAGTTGATTGTCTTTACCGATCTGGACGGGACTTTGCTCGACCACAACAACTACCGGTGGGAGGCGGCGCGGCCGGCGCTCAAACAGTTGCGGGCGCGACGCATGCCGGTGATCTTGTGTACGAGCAAAACCCGGGCGGAGGTGCTGCCGCTGTGGGAGGAGCTGGGTTTGCGCGACCCGTTCGTGGTCGAGAACGGCGGCGCCGTGTACATCCCGCGCAACTATTTTCCTTTTCCGCTCCCGAAGGCGCGGTCGGACGCGCAGTTCCAAGTGCTGGAGCTAGGCGAGCCCTATCAGAAGTTGGTGCGGGCGCTGGATGAAGCCGCTAAGACCGGCGGCATCCAAGTGCGCGGCTTCAGCCGCATGACCGACAAAGAAGTGGCCAAGCTTTGCAATCTGAAGGTGGCCGCCGCCCGGCTGGCGCGTCGGCGGGAGTTCGACGAGCCGTTCGTAATCGAAAAAGCGACCCCGCAGCGAAAAGAGCGTTTTTTTAATTGGCTGCGAGAACGCGGATTGCGGTGGCGGGAGGGCGGCCGCTTCCTGCATTTGATGGGGGGCAATGATAAGGGCGCGGCGGTGGAGCAGACCAGCGACCTCTACCGGAAGGTGTACACCGCCATTCGCACCGTGGGGTTGGGCGACAGTCCCAACGACCTGGACTTTCTGGCGGTGGTGGACGAGCCGGTGTTGGTGGCCAAGCCGGACGGCAGCCACGACGCTGAGGTGCGGTCGAAGCTGCCGCAGATACGTTTGGCGAAGGGCGCGGGCCCGGAAGGTTGGAAGGAAGCCATCGAAGAGATTTTGGGCCGTCAGGCGTGAGAGGGTGAAAGCTAATGCGTGAAAACCATTGGCATCTGAGATGTGCTGCGATTGCGGGGTTGGTGGGACTGGCGGGGGTTCTCTCGGCGGGGGCAGCGCCGGTTTCATGGCAAGTGGAAGGTGTCCGGGAGGCGTATCCCTGCGAGGGCGAACCGGGTTTTCTGCGGCTGGATTTCTGGGTGGGCGCGTGGGACGTGTACGTGCAGGAGCGGAAAGTTGGCGCCAACCGAATCGAGAAAATTCTGCACGGCTGCGCCATCCTCGAACATTGGACCAGCACCGGCGGCGGCGAGGGAAAAAGCCTTTTCTACTACAACCATGTCACGGGAAAGTGGAAGCAGGTGTGGGTGACGCAAACCGCCACGCGCCCGGGCGGGCTGAAAGAGAAGGAGCTGGTCGAAGAGTTCGAGGATGGGGGCGTGCGCTTCCAGGGGGAGATACCCTTGCAGGACGGCGGAACCATGCTGGACCGGACCACGCTGACTCCGCTGGGGAACGGGCGCGTGCGGCAGGTGATTGAAACTTCCCGCGACGGCGGAAAAACCTGGCGGGTAGCATTCGATGCCATCTACGTCCGGCAGTAGCGCCGAGGCGAGCGCTGAGCAGCGTGTGCGCGCCGCTAAGGTTTGGGTTCGGAGATGATGACGTCCACGGGGTCGTGCATGACGGCCTGGGTGGGATGGGCTTTCTCGAAGGCGGCGATCTTGTCCGTGTGCTGGAGCGACTGGCCGATCTCGTCCAGCCCTTTCAGCAGCGCGTGCTTGCGGGAGGGCTCGATGGCAAAGGAAAGCTCCAGGCCATCGTTGGCGATGGTTTGCTTTTCCAGGTCCACCGTGAGCCGGTAGCCTTCAGTCTGCTCGGTGCGCTGGAATAAATCGTCCACCTCCGCATCGCGGAGCGTGACCGGCAGGATGCCGTTCTTGAAGCAGTTGTTGTAGAAGATGTCGGCAAAACTGGGCGCGATCACGACGCGGAAGCCGTAGTCGAGCACGCCCCAAGGAGCATGTTCGCGGCTGGAGCCGCAGCCGAAGTTGGCGCGCGCCAGCAAGATGGAAGCGCCCCGGAAGCGCGGCCGGTTGAGCACGAAATCGGGGTTGGGTTTCTCGCCTTCCAGGTAGCGCCAACTGTAGAACAGGAACCGGCCATAGCCCTCCCGCGTCAACAACCGGCAGAATCGAACCGGGATCATCTGGTCGGTGTCCACATTCACGCGGTCGAGCGGCGCGACCAGTCCGGAATGCTGTGCGAACGGTTGCATGGTTCTTCTAGTCTGCTCCGTTGACGCCCCACTGGCGGATGTCCACGAAGTGGCCTTCAATGGCGGCGGCGGCGGCCATGATCGGACTGGCCAGGTGGGTGCGGCCGCCCTTACCCTGACGGCCTTCAAAGTTGCGGTTGGAGGTGCTGGCGCAGCGCTCGCCGCTCGGCAGGATGTCATCGTTCATGGCGACGCACATGCTGCAACCGGCGTCGCGCCACTCAAAGCCGGCGTCGGTGAAAATTTTGTCGAGCCCTTCTTTTTCCGCCTGCGCCTTCACTACCCGCGAGCCGGGGACGACCAGCGCCTGCTTCAACGAGCGCGCAACTTTTTTGCCCACCACCACGCGCGCGGCCGCGCGCAAGTCGCTGATGCGCGAGTTGGTACAGGAACCGATGAAGACTCGGTCGAGCGGGATATCCACCATGCGGGTGCCGGGTTCGAGCGCCATGTATTCGAGCGCGCGCTCGGCCGCCTTGCGTTCCACCGGGTTGCGGAAGGAGTTCGGGTCGGGAACGCGCCCGGTGACGTCGGTGACCATGCCGGGGTTGGTGCCCCAAGTCACTTGCGGCTTGATTTCTTCTGCGTTCAGTTCCACCGAGCGGTCGTAGGCGGCGCCGGGGTCGGTGGCCAGGGACTTCCAGAAGTCCACCGCGACCTGGAAATCCTTTCCGCGCGGCACGAAGGGGCGGCCCTCAAGGTAGGCAAAGGTGGTGTCGTCGGGCGCGACCATGCCGGCCCGCGCCCCGGCTTCGATGCTCATGTTGCAGACCGTCATGCGGCCTTCCATGCCCAGGGCGCGGATGGCTGGGCCGGCATACTCGATGACGTGGCCGGTGCCGCCGGCGACGCCGATCTTGCCGATGATGGCCAGGATGATGTCTTTGGCAGTGATGCCGGGCGGGCGCTGGCCGTGGACTTCGATCCGCAGGGTCTTTGATTTCAACTGCAACAGGCACTGGGTGGCGAGCACGTGCTCGACTTCGCTGGTGCCGATGCCGAAGGCGAGCGCGCCCAGCGCTCCGTGGGTGGAGGTGTGGCTGTCGCCGCAAACGATGGTGAGCCCGGGTTGGGTCAGGCCCAGCTCCGGCCCGATGACGTGCACGATGCCCTGGTTGCGGCTGTGCAGGTCAAAGAGGCGCACGCCGGTCTCGCGGCAGTTCTGGGTGAGCGCGTCAAATTGCGCTTTGGCAATGTCGTCCACGATCGGCAGGTGCCGGTTTTGGGTGGGGACGGAGTGGTCCATGACGGCGAAGGTCAAGTCGGGCCGGCGCACCGTGCGGCCTGCTTGTTTCAGGCCAGAGAAGGCCTGCGGGGAGGTTCCTTCGTGAATCAGGTGGCGGTCAATGTAGATCAGGGCGGGTTGGTCGGGCTGCTCGAGAACGGCGTGGGCGCTCCAGATTTTTTCGTAGAGAGTGCGCGGTGGCATTGTCCTCCCAAGCCCGCACAGCCAGCGCCTTCGGCTCCAGCTTGGCTTGGAAGACTATTATACCTGCGCCTGCCCGAGCTTGCCAGCGCCGCCGAGGGACCGGTTGATTAGTTGACTGGCCGCACTGACCCTTTACCCCACACATAGACTGTGGTAGGATTTCATGGGCTTATTGGAGCGACGGCCTTGTTTCGCGTGTAGCCTGCCCTTTTCCCGCTGCCTGCGACCTTAAAGACTGCACTTCAGATGGATTAATGCTCGTTTGTGGAAGCAACAACGAAAAGGGAGTGTCTAGATGAAAAAGCTTTACGTTGGCAACTTGTCGTTCGAAGCAAGTGAACAGTCCTTACGGGACTGGTTCAGTGAGGCGGGTGCCCAGGTGGACAATGTCAGTCTCATCCGTGACCGCGACACCAACCAGTTGCGCGGTTTCGGTTTCGTTGAAATCAGCAACGATGAAGAAGCCGAGCGCGCCATCCAGACCCTCAACGGCAAGGACTTTCTCGGCCGCGCCGTGGTGGTCAACGAAGCCCGCCCGCCCCGCGAGGGTGGGGGTGGGGGTGGGGGTCGCGGGCGTGGCGGAGGCGGAGGCGGAGGCGGGGGCGGGCGACGCCGCGACTGGTAGCCCCTCGGGCTCTGAGCTTCGCAGGTAGTCTCCGAAACAGAATGAGATTGCTTGCCTAGCAAGGAGGGAGAACGATCCTGTCTAGAGCGCCTTGGTGGGAGGAGGCCAGCTGGCTCTTGGTTGCCTGCTGATATTATCCTGAGGGCCGTAGACGCCCTCAGGAAATCATGAAGCTGTAGGCGACATAGCGCCCGGAATGCGACAGGGACACTCCCCAATCGCAGACCTTGCCGCGGCGCAGGACGCGCGGGACTCCGCCGTTTTCAGAGAAGGCCAGCACAGCCGATGACGGGATATCGTCAGAAGACTCGGCGATGAAGTCGAGACACTTCTGTCGGACGTCATCGGAAGGACTCCTGCCCTCGGGAAGAACGTCCAAGCGGGGGAG
>JACZYA010000245.1 GCA_022571295.1 Acidobacteriota bacterium
ATGCCCTGCTCGGAAAGAAACACGGAAAATTCTCGCAGCGAAATATCGTTCCTCTTCTTGCTGGAGGCCCGCATTTCGTTTCGCGCAATGCGCTGTTCACAGTGAGCGTTGTATAGGGCAAGTAGCATCTCCCACGTCGTGGCTTCTGGCTTCACCTGCGGACCTGGTTCTATGTAACCTGTCAGACTAGCCAGCTTCTGAAAAGCAGGGCGGGGAAGCACGTTGGATAATTGCTCCCATGCTTTTGATTCGTTGCCCTCTGCCAACACCTCTTCCACACGTTTCCTTATGCTCGTGGCATGATCCCTGCTCTTTGTCCTGAGTGAAAGACGAACCCTCTGTCCACGGATTCTCCCTTCCAGCCTGTAGAATGGCCCTCGCTGTCTTATGTCCATGGTCGCCCCCTCACCTGAATCTCCTTGTGCGGCGTTCGAGCAAGCGCCGAATAGTGGATTCCGGCACCAACTTGACGCCTTTGCGTCCAGGTCGGGCGAAGTCTATCACTAACTCTCCTCGGAGCAAGTTGTACACAGTAGGCCGCGAGACGTGCAGAAGACGAGCCACTTCTGTGATCCTGTACATCGGCCCCAAGGTGCTACTCGCTTTTGCGCTTGTCGCCATTCCCTTACGTCGCCCTTGCGTCTGCGCCACGCCTCAGCCTAGAATTAGGGTGGGGGCCTGACGGCGGCATGGCACGAACCGCCGTCAGACCCTGGCACAGCGCCTTGTGGCGCTCTCTGCAACCACCAACAACAACCCTACCTGCCCGTTCATCGTGATCCGCCGCCAGTAGTTCCTTCATGGCCTCCTCCGGCGTAAACCAGGGTTGTTTCCTCCTGGCCCTTCCTGGGGGTCGTGCTGGGCTGGTTTGCGGGTTTCTGGGCCGTTCCGTGGCCTTCTAGGCGCCGTGGGCGGGCTGAAAATTGAGTCTCCCGACCTACCATGCGGGCGCGTTCCGAAGTGAAAGGCCGCCCGATAGCCCGGCGCTTCCGCGCCCCTACAAGCTGAATCACCAATCGAGCGTGCTGCTTGTTCTCAGGGTCGAACACGAAAGTGCTCTCATAGTCGCCGCGTTGGTGCAGCTCTAGTCCCTCCCTCAACGCCTTTCGCATCCTCGACCGGAGCGTGCTGTCCAAGCGAGGATCATCCCCATTCGGGCTTGCGAGCATCAGACCGAGTATGCCGCCGTCGTGCTCGTACAAGTGGCCGAGCCGACCGGGGATCATCAGCTCGCCCACCTCATCACGTTTGATTCGCAGTCGCTTTCGTTCTGCAAACTGTGCTAGGTTTTCCATGTTCGCTGCTCCTCTGGAAGCCCGCTGCAACCCTGCTCGGTTAGCGGGCTTCCCTCTTTCTCTTAAATCCTCCGCCCCAGCCCTTCAGTGTTGCGCTTGGGTGAGTACACCAGCGTCGAAACCCTGACCTTTCGCCTTGTCGTCCTCACCTGTGGGCCTCTCTGCAAGAATCGAGGAGTTGTACGGCCGTTGGGCTGATTCCGTACTTGACCGTGCAGCCGTCCTCGCTGACTTTTTCCACCAGGGATTCGTTAATCATTCGCTGGGCCGCATCGAACCTCATCCCCTGCCCGCCGATCTCTGCTCCGCAGAATTGCGATATATAGCCAGGCCCGCGCTTTTCCACTTCCAGGAGATACCCCTTCTGCAACAGTAGGAGAAATCGCTTCTGCGTTCTCGTAAGTGGCACTTTCATCTTATGTTCCTTCTTGGCATGTAGCGCACGACGAACTGTTGCGTGACCTATTCCAAACACCGTGGCGGTTATTTCTGTTGCACGCCCGGTTAGTTCTAAGTCCTTTGTTTTCCCGTTGGGCCCAATTGGGCCCGACGGGGATTCTCGGCCTGTCCGAAGTCTTGCCAATTGCCGTTTCTTCGCCTCTTGGCGCAGCACCACCAAGTGGGTGTTGATGTAGGACACTGCTTGCGCGGTGCGGTCGGCACCCTGGGTGGCCTCTACGTTTCCGCCCATCATTTCACCGCCGTGACTTCCTCCGCTTTATTGAAAAGCCCTGCTTCGGTTCTTGGCTCCACCAAGCGAAACCAGGAGTGCACAACTCCATCTACGTGCCGAGTGTGGTTGTCGATGATGTGGCCGCGCTCTCGCAATTCCTTGATGCGCGTGTTGTACTGCGCCGCCAGTGGTGTGATCTCATAGAGCGGCACCCACTGGCCTGCCCGTGACTGCAACAGGCGCAAGATGCGGTCGCGCTGGGCTACCCCAACTTTTCACTCCCTATCTCCCCTGGGCAACGCTGGGTGGCTGTCCTGGGCAACTGTAGGCGGAGGTCCACTCGGCATCGGCACACTCTCGAAACGCAGAGTTTTGATGTTGAAATAGGCGTCCATCGCACCCACCGTACCGCTACGATTCTTCAATACGCATATCCTCGCCGCTGTCTCATCGCCGCAAAGCTCTCGCACATACTCCCGATCCACATAGACGATGCAGCTTGGGTGCTTGGCCTTGGACCCGCTGCCGTAGAGACGTTGGAGGGTGGGTCGCTTCCGGTCCTCGCCCTGGAGTAGTTTGCGGAGCTGGCTAATCAACACGACGGGAATTGAAAGCTCAACCGCCAGGGCCTTCATGCCGCGCACTAGGTTGCGCTGCTGCTCAAACTCGTCCTTCCCTGGCGCGTCCACCAACTCGTCGTAGTCCACCACCACACAATCCAACCCTGCCTTGGCCTTCATCTTCCGGGCCGCGAGCCGAATGCGGCTCAGGGATAACTCGCCGTCCACAATCCGGCAGCGCTCGCACTCGTGGCTGCTCACCCGGAGGAGGGCTTTCATCTCGGCCGGCGTGATCCGCTCCGGGCGGCGAATCTTCCAATGCTCAAGCCCGGCTTCGGTCGCCAGTTCGCGGGCGATTAAGCTCTCGGCCGTCATCTCTGCATTGGCAAAGAGCGTGTGTAGTCCATCACGGCACGCGCGCCGGCGCATTTGCTGCGCCAGCAAAGTTTTTCCCACGCCCGTCTCGCTGGTGAAAAGGACGAGTTCGGAAGGTCGAAAGCCTCCGGTGATCCTGTCCAACTCGGCAATATCCGTAAAGACCCGGATTCCTTCCTCCCGCTGGTCCAACTGCTTCAGCAGCCTTTGGGCGGCTTCCCGGTAGGTCACGCCGTCCTGCTGGGCGGCGGTGGCCTCCTGGGCCAGTT
>JACZYA010000087.1 GCA_022571295.1 Acidobacteriota bacterium
TTAGAATCCTATAAACAACTGGTTTATCGTTCTCTAACTTACCGATTCCGCCCTTGTTGAAGTCAACTGTTTTCCGAGCCATTTCTGATTTCTCCTTTCCATCAGGTTCCAACCAGTACAATACCACTTGGCCGCGCTTGTGGCGACTACTGGCAGCGGCCAGATTGTAGGCGGCATCTGACACTCGCCTGACATTCCTAGTCCATCAATCGTAAACGATTACACAGTAAGGGAATAGCATCACCAGCCAGGAGGCTCTTAATCAGAAGGTTCTCGGTTCGATTCCGAGGCGGCTCACCACTTAGTACTTTAATTTCGCGGTTTTATGAGACAAGATGGATCCTCCACGACCGTTGGGTCTTCTTGTGTCCGTCGTATGTCCGAAGTTGCAGAATTGTTTATCCGTGTACACTTGCGGCTTAGAGAAATAAATAAGTTGGCTTCGCTTTGCTCTGAATTACACTACCTCTAGGAGCAGTTGAAAAAGACATGGCTGACAGAAAGGAAACCGCGCTCCGTATTGCCCGAGAACAACATAAAAGCCTGGAGAAGATTAAGAGCACTGTTACAGGCGTGTTTGATGGGCCAGCGGGACTCCAACGGCTAGAACGATGGAAGAAGCGCACGATTCGCCTGCTTGCCGAGTATGTAAGTGTGAATGAAGCTCGTAGCCTGGAAGACGTTCAGATACAGGAGTATACGACCCCGTTTTGGACTTACACGAACGGCTACTCGACGTATCAGGGTCATATGGTTGCCTTAGTTGAAGCTCTCGCGGAGCACCCCGATGAGATTCTGGAACGGCCTGATGCTGTTCAACCACTCGAAGTGGCTGTCCCCGTTGAGGATCTACCTGCTGCGCAGTCGGTATTTATTGTCCATGGGCGTGATGAAGTTAACCTTACTAAGGCTGGAAAAACTCATACAGACTCGCTGGAAGCTTGACGTCGTCATCATGAGGGACAAGCCTGGGAAGGGCAGGACGCTAATCGAGAAGTTTGAGCAAGAAGCCAAGCACGCTGCGTTGGCGATTGCACTTTTCAGCCCCGACGATTTCGTCGAAACACCAGACGCGGAATATCTCCAAGCCAGACCCAACGTGATTTTTGAGCTTGGTTATTTCTATGGGCAACTTGGTCGGAGGCGTGTCTGTATCTTGCTCAAAAAAGGGACGAAGATACACTCTGACCTGGAAGGAATTAACAGAATCGAGTTTATTGATTCTGTCGAAGAAAAGGTGGCAGAACTAGAAAAGGAACTCCAAGCAGCGGGACTCATATAGCTCCGGTTGTGCACCTATTGCGTTTGCACCTTGCAAACCGCTAGATCTCGCCCTTCAAGTCAGACGGTTCCAGGTTGAAGTCCTGGGCGGCTCACCACTTCTTTTTTCTCAGCCGGCGTTTGCGCGGCATGGGCTTGCCCCTCTAGGAAGCCCTGAGGAGGGTTCTCATGGCCTCGATCTCTTCCTCTGTGGGTTCAAACAGCCTGTAAAATTCATCCAGGAACGCCCCGAGTACTTCTCGCGCCCTCTCGATTGTCATTTCTTTCTCGGTTGGTGTTTCCATTGGTCGTCTCCTTAAATTCGGGCCGACCATAGTTGACCGACTGTGGGCCGTCAATTCTTTGCAGAAGGTAAAGGGCAGCATCTAGCGGTTTGCAAGGTGCAAACGCAAGGGGTAGTGGAAGCCGCCAGTATTTTTTTAGCTTTTCTTCGGAACCCGCAAGAGTCTCGGTTTCATCGGCTTGTTGGGCTGCCCATTCGTCATGGAGCCGTTCCCCCGACCACCTTCAGAACAGTGTACGTAGCCGCGACTACAAACGCGATTCCCGCAATGATGGTGCTAACGGTAAGTGCGACGTCCCATTTCGAGAGGATGCGCTTCTCCTGAGCATCCACCTGCTTTGCCAGTTGGTCAATCCGGTTGGAGAGGAGCGCGTCATTCATAGACGTGACTTTCTCTAGCTTTGCCTCCTTTGGAAAGCGAGATTCGACCTCGGCCAAACGAGTTTGTACTTCGGCAAGCTGACTATCAAATTCTTGTCGAACATCCTCCTTCGAGAGAGTGTGCGACGCTGCCAGTCTTGCGAGAATCTGTTTATGGATTTGTCGCGCGAGTTCCGGCGAGGGGGCGAACTCGGCTACGCGTCCTGCCTCTACGGCCTTTCCCGTGATGAATGGTCCGAGCGAACTTCTGAGTTCCCAACGCTTCTCCCTCAACTGATTTAGTTCGGACAAGACTCGCACTTTTTGCTTGATCAGCCGGCGCCTGAAATAGTAAGCCCCGAGCCAAGTTAGAACCGATGCCAGCGTTACGGCCAGAGCAAAGATCAGCATCTCACTCATTCGTATCTCTCTCGGTCAGCCCAACGACAAGCTCAGCTGCAAACACCCGGACTGCTGTGTAACCATGGAATGATGCCAGGGTCGCCTACCGGCGAATCGTTGCAGATTGACGGCGGAAAATCAAATGACTGCCAACCGCAACCCAGGCGGCACGGTAGGCCATTCTGCCGAAATGCTGACACTGTGCTGATACGGAGGAAACTAGCGAGCCTGCTTACAGACACGCCAGGAAGGGGTAGAGGGCCACTTTTTAGAACTAGTCTATTTGCCCTGTTTGTTGTAAGGAGGATTTGTTTTAGCGATTATTCGCTCTTCCTTTGCCCGCGCTTCGTCAATACTTCCCGTCTGTTCGATCTGAACTTTCGCACCGGGGATGTAATCTTTCCCATCATGTAAGTGCTCGTTAAGTCTCTCCTGTACACGCCCCCTCTGCGCCACACCAATGTAGTTGGTCCTGCCACTTGGGGTTAGAATCCTATAAACAACTGGTTTATCGTTCTCTAACTTACCGATTCCGCCCTTGTTGAAGTCAACTGTTTTCCGAGCCATTTCTGATTTCTCCTTTCCATCAGGTTCCAACCAGTACAATACCACCTGGCCGCGCTTGTGGCGACTACTGGCAGCGGCCAGATTGTAGGCGGCATCTGACACTCGTCTGACATTCCTAGAACGGCAAGCGTAAACAGTTACACAGTAATGGGATAGCGCTATCGGCCATGAGGCTCTTAATCAGAAGGTTCTCGGTTCGATTCCGAGGCGGCTCACCACTTCTTTTTTCTCAGCTGGCGGGGCCGCCCAGGATCATCCGGCGAAATTCAGAAAAGATAGTGGGATCCCACCAGCCTTTCCTGACCTCCGCTTCCATGGTCGCCAGAGCCTGGCTGGGCGAGAGGGCGCCCCGGTAGGAGCGCGGTGAAGTGAGGGCGTCGTAGATGTCTCCCAGTTGCAGCACGCGGGCAGTCACCGGGATTTGTTCTCCCCGCAAGCCGTCGGGGTAGCCCGAGCCGTCGAACTTTTCGTGGTGGTGGCGGATGATGGGGGACACCAAGCGGAACGACTTGAGCGGGGCACAGATGCGCTCGCCCGCCAGCGGGTGCTTGCGGATGGTTGCCCGCTCCGAAGGAGTCAGCGGCCCGGGCTTGAAGAGAATGGAATCCGGCACCGCCACCTTGCCGATGTCGTGCACCATAGCGCCCCAGCGGAGGGCGTTGAGTTGTTCCGCCGGCAGTCCGATGCGCTGGCCCAGCCGGACAGAGAAGTTGGCCAACCGCTGCGAGTGGTTGTGGGTGTAGGGGTCCTTGCCTTCCAGGCTGCGCGCCAGAGCGAAGACCACCGATTCAGGCCGCTCCAGCTCGTGGGTGTGGGCTTTCAAGCTGAGGAGGGAGCGCAGCCGGCCCAGCAGTTCGCGGGTGTCGAAGGGTTTGTTCAGAAATCCGTCGGCGCCGGCTTCGTGGCTGCGGGTGCGTGCGTAGGTAGTCGAGAGAGCTGAGATCAACACCACCGGCGTGAGCCGCGTATTGGGGTTGCTTTTGATGCGGCGGCAGACCTCATACCCGTTCAGGCCGCGCATCACCACGTCCAGCAGGACCAAGTCGGGCTGGAAGCGCAGAAATTTCTCCAGCGCAGTCTGCCCGTCGCCGGCGGTGACGGTTTCAAAAGCCTGGGAGCGCAAGAAGTGCTCTAAGAATTTGCAGACGGCGGGGTTATCGTCAACGATCAGAATCTTTCCGTTCAATGCGCGCCCTTCCTCTTGCCATAGCTAGCAGATGGCTTACACAGGATAAGAATCGGAATCCGAGGCACAAAACCTTAGCCGCTTAAAATAATCTTACTTTCTGTGCTCAGGCACTGCGGCAAGGTGCGGCGCGGCCCCTCTCGGACGGCTCCTCCGCCCGAGGCTCATTCAGTTCTCAACCCGTTGCCCCTAGGTGTAGCTGGCCGGGGTAGTGGGTCAGTTTCACGATGTTGATTTGGCGCTGAGCCCGGCGGCACCTGCCGCCGGGCGGAAAAGCGGTATGAGCACCCCGTGGCAGGTGCCACGGGGCTCGGCGTGAGCTTCCCATTTTCAAAAAGACCCACTACTGCTGGTCGGGGGCCATTGACAACCTGCTTCCTCCGGCGTTAGCCTCCAGGCCCAGCACACGTTCCAGCACCTCTACTCTTGCACTGCACCTCGACTTCCTCCTGAGACCCTTAGCCAGGGAGGTAACCATGACCGACTTACAACCAAAAGGTGAAACGCTCTCCTTGCAGGCCGAGCGGCGGAAAAGCCAGCGCATTCCCGCCGTGGCGCGCGTCGAGGTGGCGTGGCACGCGGAGGATGGGACCTATGTCACCGAGCAGGCTGAAACTGTGGACGTCAGTGCTCATGGCGGCCTGCTCAGGATGAAGCGCGGACTTCCGTTGCGACAGGTGGTCGAGCTCATCCGTGGTCGTGACGAGGATCGATCTCTGGCCCGTGTGATCCGGTGTGGCCCTGCGAGACCCGATGGTTGGACGCCCGTGGCGGTCGAGCTTGCGGTTCCGAAGGAAACCTTCTGGGGTGTCTGGTCCTGGTCAGGTGTATGAGGCGCCCCTTTCCCGACGCACCCTAGGCGGGAAGGCGCTCCGCAGTCCGTAACTGTCCCCGTGCTACCTCCACGCTTTCTTTGTCCAGGGTAGATGGAACTGGAAGGTAGCGCTCTCGGCCCACCTCAGTGTTGAAAGGTTCTTGCATTTCGACCTTCCACCCACTACTCTAGCGGCAGGTAGTATGCGAGTGGATGGTACGGCCAGCCCGGCGCAAAGAACGATAGTCATTTCGACCCCACGTCACATCTAGGTTACATTATGAAACTAAAGCACAGATTGCCAACACATGGACAGCAAAGACAAGTGGAGAAACCCTGCGCGTTGGTGGTTGCCCTAAGAAAGTTAGGCGGCAAATGGGCCCTGCTGGTCTTGCGCGAGCTGCTCGACCAGCCGTGTCGCTTCAACGAGCTGAAGAAGCCGATCCCGTGGATTTCCACCACATCGCTCTCTCGGGTTCTGGCGAGGCTCGAACGGGAAGGCTTCGTCGAACGCAAGGTCGTCCCTACTCGGCCGGTGCGGATAACCTACTCGGTCGTCCGCAAAGACCCGCTGCTGCGGAAGGTGATTGACGACCTTACCCTTTGGGGACGGGAATACTCTCCACAGCCCGAACGTTCCCGGTCACGGGGGCTGGCCCGAGCAAGCTTCAGCCATCGCGACTGAAAACGCGCGGAGAGATGCTACGCAGACGGTTCCGGGTTTGAGTCGGGGCGGCGAAGAGCGTGCTGCATTTCTAGGACGGCGCTGCGTAACTGGTTGGCGCCGGCGACGTAGTGTGCTTCAGCCTGAGTGAGTGAGGTGCCGGAGGGCAAAGCAGCCGGTGGCGCCAACGGCTTGCCAAAGCTCATGCGCACGCGTGCCAGGCGCTGCGGAAGCCGGCCGCGCGGCCAAATTTTGAAGCCGCCCTCCAGAGCCACGGGCACAATGGGTGCGCCCAGGTGCAGCGAAAGGATCGAAGCGCCTTTCTTGAATTTCTTGACCTCTCCGTCAATGCTGCGCTCGCCTTCGGGGAAGAGGATCAGAATCTTGCCGTGACGCAGGCCAAAGGCGCCGGCCTGCATAGCGCGGAGCAGGTTCGCGTCCGGGTCCACTGGAACCAAATTAATCTTCTTGGCAAACCAGCGCATGAACGGATTGGCGAAGTATTCGCTGGCTCCGACAAAGAACAGGTTACGGAAGACGCGGAAGGGAAGCGCCGCCGCCAGAAAGAACGCGTCCAGGTAGCTCTGATGGTTGGGGCAGAGCAAGTGCGGACCTGTCAGGGGCAAGTGCTCGCGCCCTGAAACGCGGAAGCGCAGCAGCACCCGCGCGGCCAGATAGTAGAACCGCACCAGGGCGAAGGCCACCACCGTGAACACCGGTTTCGGTTTGAGCAGGTTGGTCAACAGCGGGTCGTTTTCGGGCACATCCCGGAGCAGCTTGGCCCAGGCATCGAGGGCGCCGGCGCCCGTCGACACTTTCACGCCTGGCCGGGGGCGCACGGCTTCCACCAGTTCGCGCACGGTGTAGATTCGGCTGGCGTCTTCGGGGGACACCCGGGTGCCGAAGAGTTGTTCGAGATGGGCGAGCAGCTCGACCCGGCCCATCGAGTCGAGACCGAGTTCGAGTTCGATGTTGTGGTCGGGATGAATGGTGCCGTTGTGTTTGGCGGCTTCCCGAACCACCGTCAGCGCGCGGGCCACGGCGGGGTCAGCCATCCAGGCCAGGTCCTGTTCGCTGGGCGGGATTGCTTCGGTGGCGGGTTCTTCCACGGTTGCTTCACGTCCAGCTTTGACCCGGCGGTTGATTTCAAACCGCTTGAGCTTGCGGGTGGTGGTGCGGGGTAAATCAGCAGGCCACACGTCGTAGCTGAGGATGCGCTTGTGGCTGGGCAGATGGAGAGAGAGGTTTTCAATTTCGTAGCGGAGCACTTCGCGGGTGTTCACCACTTTGCGCTCGCGCATCACGTCGAAGTCGGGAACGAGCACGGCGTGCAAGTGCTCAGCCGCGGGCTCGTCCGGACGGGCGAGGCCGAGCACGCACAACTCCTTGATGTAGGGTGACTGCACGTAGTGCACCTCAATCTCTTCCGGGTAGATGTTCTTGCCGGAGCTGAGGACGATGATTTCCTTCTTGCGTCCGGTGATATGGAGGCGGTTGTGCCGGTCCAGGTAGCCGAGGTCGCCGGTGTGCAGCCAGCCGTCGCGGAGCACGGCGGCGTTGACGTCGGGGCGGTTGAAGTACCCTTGCATGACGATGGGGCCGCGAATGGCCACTTCGCCGTCGCGGGTCTCGTTTTCGGTTGTGCTTTCCGGCGGCAGGATTTTGACTTCAGCGCCCGGAAGTGCCGGACCCACCGAGGTGCTGTACTTGCTACCGGGCCGGGTGACGGTGCCCGCGCCGGAGCATTCTGTGAGGCCGTAGGCTTGCAGGATGTCCAACCCCAGGGCGTAGAGGTCGCGGCCGATGGTGGGGTCGAAGCGCGACCCGCCCGTCACCAGCAAGCGCATCCGGCGGCCAAAAGTGTCATGGACGCGGCGGAACAGAAGCGGGCCCAGGTTGAGCCCCGTCAGGTTGCGCAGGGCGCCGTTGCTCCGGAGCAGGGCGCGGAAAGCGAGGCGGCGCAACCAGCCGGCAGCGGCCACTTTTTGCAGGATGCGCTGGTGGATGAGGTAGAAGAACTGGGGCACGCAGACAAAGGTGGTGATGCCGCGTTCCTGGAGTGCGGTCAGCAGCGTGGTGGTGTTCACCTCTTCGAGGAAGACCACGCGGGCGCCGACCGCAAACGGCAGCAACAGATTAGCCATTTGGGCCAGGGCGTGAAAGAGTGGCAGGACGCCCAGGATGGCGTCGCGCTCGTCCAACTGGATGGTTTTGAAGACGGCCTCGGCCTCGGCCAGCAGGTTGCCGTGGGTGAGAACCACTCCCTTGGGATCGCTGGTGGTGCCGGAGGTGTAGAGGATCACGGCCGGGTCCTGCTGCGTGGACGGGCAGGGGGGCAGGGAAGCCAGCGGATCGGTTGAGAGGATTTGGTCGAAGTTGGTCAGACCGTCGGCCGCGCCGTGCAAGAGGAAAATTTCGCTCGCAGTGCCCGAGATATTGGCGGCTTCTTGGACGGCGCTGAGATAGCGGGGCGTGGTGAAGAAAACCTTGGCGCCACTGTCGCGCATCAGCGTGGCGATCTGTTTTGGTTTGTAGGCGGTGTCAAGCGGGACAGCAACGGCGCCCAGGCGGAGAACTCCCAGGTAAGCGGCGCACCAATGGGCATCGTTGTTGGCCAGCAGGGCGCAACGGTCGCCCGGCTTGATGCCGCGCGCAGCCAGCCACCGGGCGACCTGCTCTGCCATGCGGCGCAGATCGCCGTAGGTGAAGGAGTCGAGGCGGTCGCGGCCCTGCACCTCGACCGCGGTGTGAGCGCGGAAGCGCTCCTCCGTGGCCGTGAAGCGGTCGTAGAAGTTTCTCACCATGGCAGAAATCGAGGCACCCTAAGTGGAAATAGACTGCTTCTCAGGTTTTGTCAAGGCGGGGAAGCTGTTTCAGCGTCGCGGAAGCGGGGACGCGGCGCGGCCAGGGAGGCGGCGTAGCCGTGCTGCGGCAGTGGGGTCGTATAAGGCGGTTTCCGGGGAGTGAGTGCGGGGATTAGTGGGCGAAGAACCGAACCAGCGCCCAGCTCAGGGCCGCCCATCCCGCCAAACCAACCACAATTTCGCCCCAGTGCCACATCAGTTCGCGGCGCCGCCAGCGCCGGTGAAGCTCTTTGACGTTTGCTGTAACAACCATTGGCTGCCCCTTCCCCGTTCAAAGGAGGTGCCGCACGCATGTCTTTCGTTTGCTGTCCTGCGTCATCGGCAGCTTGGCTCAGAACTTGAGCAGCTCGAACGGGGAAACAGGCTTGGTATGGCCCGACGCCTTGTCCGGATTTGGTCAAGGGGTGGAGTCCAGCCGAACAGCCTCCCTCTGCGTCAGACTTCCCGCATAACACCAGCGAAGAAATGGCCGGGTCTTGCCGATACTACTGCTGGACAACAAATTTGTTGCCAGTGCTGGCAGGAGATGCTACACTGCAGTGCATATGAGCAACCAACTCAAGACTATACAGAAGATGGCTGATTGGGTGCGCAAGGAGTACGCGACCTATGAGCCAAAAGAACGCGAGAGAAAGATCAGAAAGGTATTGGGTAATGGAAAGTCGGCTCGCTCTTTTGTCAAGAGATTGATGCCTGAGTTACACGATGACGTATGTGGGCAGACTAACTCTTCGGCATCTGCGGATTCGGTATCAACGCGTACCCCGCCGCTTCACGCAAGACCTCGTTAGGCTCCATTTCTAGGGCATTAGCCCAATCGAGCAATGTCTTTTTCCGTTCGGTTATTCCTGCGATGCCCCTCAGAAGCTGCTGCATTATTTCGCGGTCCGAGAATCCGGCTTCTCTGGCTAGGAGAACAAGCTTCTTGCGGTCGCTTGAGTATCTTAAGGAGCTCACTTCTTTCGATTATAGCATCCGGTGCGTACTCAACCATACTGCTCGGTGCGAAGCTGCCCAGAGCAGGGGACACCTGTGTCGGGGGCTGCAACATTTACATCCCTGTAGTTCCGTAGTGCCACAAAACAGGGTCGCGTGCTAGAATAATAATCAACGTTCTAATTCGTAGATTCTGAGAATTTACTGAAGCTGGCAGGAGTGGCTGCCGCGAGGAGAAGGAAGAGAATGAAACTCACAGAAGGCAAGCGCAAGGGATTGGAAGCGGTTGCGACCAAGAACGGCCCGGTGGGGAAGGTGGGCGTCATCGCCGCGGCCGCCATGGACCAGCGGGGCTCGCTGCTGCAAGCCATCGCGCAAAACCGGGGAGTGGACAAGAGCCAGATGAAGCCGGAAGACATGACCGAATTCAAAGCGGCGGTCGCCCGGGTTTTGTCTCCTTATGCCAGCGCGATTCTGCTCGACCCGGAATACTCGCTGCCGGCGCTGCCGCACGTGAGCAAAGGCACCGGAGTGCTGCTGGCTTACGAAAAGAGCGGCTACGACAATACCCAGCCGGGGCGGTTGCCGGATTTGTTGCCGACGTGGTCGGTGCGGCGGCTGATAGAAGCCGGCGCCAACTGCATCAAGATTCTGCTCTACTACGCACCCTCCGAGCCCAAGGAAATCAACGACCAGAAGCACGCTTACGTCGAGCGCATCGGCTCGGAGTGCGTCGACCTGGACGTTCCTTTTTTCCTGGAGTTCATCGGTTACGAGGCCGGCTTGGACGAGAAGGGGCCGGACTACGCTCCCAAGAAGCCGGAAGCGGTGCGGAAATCAATGGAAGAATTCTCGCAGGACCGCTACGGGGTGGATGTGTTGAAGGTAGAAGTGCCGATCAACATGAAGTTCGTGGAGGGTGCCGCGTCCTTCAAGGGCACCAAGGTATGGACTAAGCAGCAGGCCAAGGATGAGTTCAAGAAAGCGGCGGCGGTGGCCCGGCGGCCGTTCATCTACCTGAGCGCGGGCGTGAGTAATGACGAGTTCACTGAGGCGCTGGAGCTGGCGGCTGAGGCGGGCGTCAACTTTTCCGGCGTGCTGTGCGGACGCGCCACCTGGAAGGAAGGTATCCCCGTTTATGCCAAGCAAGGTGTGAAAGCGCTAGAAGATTGGCTGAGCGACCAGGGAGTGAAAAATATCCAGGCGGTGAACGAGCGGCTCAAAGCGGCTACGCCCTGGTTTGCTTTCTACGGCGCTGAGTCCGCCGCTGCGGTCCGCTAGGCGGGTTTCACGCGGCTGCTTCTAGTCGCTGGCTGGTTCTTGCGCCAGCGGAGCCGCAGGGGCGAACTGGAGGCGGTTCCGAAACGCGCGGTTCAGCAGATAGAGGTTGAGCCCCATCTGCAGAACCGACGACGCCACCGCCAGATACCACACCTGCACCACCTCGAATCCTGACCAGCGCGCAATAAGGATCACTGGGATCGTGAAGGCCGCCAGGCGCGCAACGGCGCCGACCAGCACAGGCAGGGTGTTGCCCAGTCCCTGGAAAGCACTGGAGCTGACGTGCACGAGGCTGGCGGGCAGAAAAGACCAGGCAATGATGCGCAGATAGTCGGAGCCATAAGCCACCACCGCCGGGTCGGAGCTGAACAAGCGAATGAACCACGCCGGCGCCGCCTGGCAGACGACCATGAGCACCAATGACAAACCGCCGGCCAGCAGGGCGGCGGAGCGGTAGGCCTGCCGAACCCGGTCGGGTTGCCGGGCGCCGAAATTCTGTCCCACCAGCGGTGAGGTAGCAAAAGCGATGGCCACCACCGGCATCATGAGCGACATCATCACACGCATGCCTACGCCGAACCCCGCCTGCGCTGCGGCTCCAAAAGGACTGATGACCCAGAAGACCAGCATCAGGTTGATGGCAGAGAGCAGGCCGGTCTGCGCCCCTGCGGGTGCGCCGATGATGGTGATTTGTTTGAGCAGGCTCCAGCGCGGACGCCATTGGGACGGGTTGAAGCGTAGATAGCTTTGCGCTCGGCTGAAGTGCCAGAGTAGGAGGACCCCTCCCAGGACCGCCGAGATCACCGTTGCCAGTGACGCGCCTGCCACGCCCAGCTTGGGAACCGGCCCCCAGCCGAAGATCAGCACCGGGTCCAGGCAAACGTTGAGCAGGACGGATCCGCCGTGGATAATCATAGGCGTCTTCAGGTCGCCGATGCCGCGCAGCGCACCGCCCAGAGACATGCCGGTTATTTGGATCCAGAAAGAAATCAGAAGCCAGAAGAGGTACTGCTTCCCGAGCGCGGCGGTGGCAGCATCGGCGCCCAACGCGCTGAAGTAGAAGGGCCGCACGGCAAAGCCCGCCGCCAGTATGGCGAGGCCGGCCAGCGCGCCGAAGACAACTCCTTGGTTGAAGAGCAGCCGGGCGCGCGCTTGGTCCTTGGCGCCGGTGGCATGCGAGACCAGAGTGGAGATGCCGATCGCCAGCGTTTGCCCCAGGGCCATCACCACAAACAGGAGGTTGCCGGCCAAGCCTACGGCGGCAATGGCTTCCTTGCCCAGCCTTCCGACCCAGTAGATATCGGCGAGATGGTAGAGGGTGAGGAACACCACCGCCATCGAGGTGAAGGCGGTCAACTGCAGCAGATGTTTGGTGACGGAGCCGGTGGTGAGGTCGCGCATACGGTTAAGTGTTTTCTCCGTGCGGTGGGGCCGATGGCCGCAGGCCGTGGAGGCGTGCTAGTATGCGGCAGATTTTGTTTTACGGCAAATCGTAAGGTCCGGCGCGAAGGAAAGAGGGAATTCGTCGGCGACAGGAGGAAGGGATGAGAGTTCTGGTCAGATTGGTGGTTGGGTTGTTGCTGGCGACCTTGGTGGCAGGGGCGCACGATACTTGGTTGGTGCCCGCGAGCTTCCAGGTTCAGGCCGGTCAGCCCGTGCAGGTGGCGCTCAACACCAGCGAGGATTTTCCCACCAGCGAGGGTGCCGCCGCGCCGGATCGCATCGCTCGCTTTGAGGCGGTAACCGACGCAGGGCGTGTTGAGGTGACCGGCTACCGGGTGGAAGGGAAGTCGCTGGTGGCCGAGGTTACGCCCGGCTCGGGTTTGACGATGGTGGCGGCGGTCACTCGCGCCCGTCTGATTGTGCTGGAGCAGGAGATTTTTAATTCCTACATAGGTG
>JACZYA010000246.1 GCA_022571295.1 Acidobacteriota bacterium
ACGGTAATTCGGAAAGCTGCGGGACTCAGTGGCGAGCGATTCGGACCGGTCTGGGCGGACATGCTGACGACTGGGACTGTGGTCAAAGCTGGCAAACTACTCAAGGACAACGGGCGGGAATATGACTCCTTTCAACTCAACGGGACTCAACGGGACTCAACGGGATAATCCCGCTGGTCCCGCTGGCAGCACAGGGAACGGGACAGGCCCCCCCCCTTTAGGGGGGGCCGTTGTCCCGGTCCTGCTGCTGCTCCTGCTGGCCCTGGCCGTCCTTGCGCTCGGAGCCGCTACCCTGTGGCTGGGCTGGACGCGGACGACGTTGGCCTGCGCGCTAACCGGATTCCTTCTCCTGGGCGGCGCCGGCATTCGTCTGGCCGAAGCCGCCGTTTCCCCCACGCGCATCGACCGCCTGCTGGCCCGCGGCTGGCCCGACCTGGGCGAGGCGGTGCGCATGGTCGGCTGGCTCCGCCGCGCTCCTGAGCACAAACCTTTCGGCGTTTTCTACGAACTGGAACTGGAGAGCCTGGAAACCGGCGGCGTGCAGCGCGCCACCTCGGGCGGCGTCCGCCTGGCCTACTACTTGCGGCCCAAGAATCCGCCGCCGGAATCCCTGCCGCCGCTCCGCTACGGCGACCGGGTAGAAGTGCTGCTCCGACTGCACCGCCCCCTCACCTACCAAAATCCCGGCAGCTTCGACTGGCGCGCCCACCTGGCCCGGCGCGACATTTACTTGGAAGGCACGCTGCGCAACCCGCTCCTGCTGGAAAAAATCTCCGGCCGGCGCGGCCTTCGCCTCACCGGTTGGATTCAAGCGCTCCGCGCCCGCCTGCTCCGCCGCCTGGACCGGTTAGTTCCACCGCGCACCCAGAGCGAAGAGAATGCGGTCCTGCGCGCCATGCTGCTGGGCGACCGCGCCTTCCTCCGCCATCACCTGGTGGAGCAGTTCCGCCGCAGCGGCGCCTACCACGTGCTGGTGATTTCCGGCCTGCACGTCGGCGTGATTGCGATGTTCATGTTCTGGCTGCTGCAACGGGTGACGGCCAACGAATGGGTCGTCGCCTTCCTCACCATCGCGGGGCTGATTTTCTACCTGCTGATCGTGGAAGACCGCCCGCCCATCGAGCGCGCCGTCTGGATGGTTTCGCTCTACCTGGCGGCGCGGTTGCTGTTCCGCCAAGTGCAACTGGCGAACCCGGCGTCGCTGGCTGCGCTCCTGCTGCTCTTCCTCCATCCCCGCTGGCTGTTCGAGCCCAGCTTCCACTTCACTTTCGGGGCGGTGTTCCTGGTTGCCTTCTTCGCCCTGCCGTGGATGGAGCGCACTTCGCAGCCGCGCCGCCAAGCCGCCGGCTTCCTCGACGCCGAGGAGCGCGACTCTGCGCTGTTCCCTCCCCGGCTGGCGCAGTTCCGGCTCGACCTGCGCGCGGTGGCAGCGCTGCTGGCCGGAGCCGTGTTCTGGACACGCGAAAAAGAGCGCGTGGCCCGCAGCCTGGTGAGCGGTGTGGTTCGCACCGGGCTGCGCGCCTGGGACTTCTTCTTGATCTCCTTCGCCATCCATCTCGGCTTTGTGCTGCTGACCGCGTTCTATTTCCACCGCGTCTTCTGGGCCGGGCTGCTGGCCAATATGGTAGTGGTTCCGCTGGTGGGAATCATTGTTCCGCTAGGACTGACGGCGTTGGCGTTGCCGCTGGTGGGATCGTACTTGGCCGCCGTCACCAGCGCGTTGGTGGGCGTGCTGCTTTCCTTCGTAAACCGGCTGGCAGCCTTGCCGCTGTCGCACTCCATTCCTCCACCGCCGCTGTGGCTGGTGCTGCTCTACCTGGCGGCACTGGTGAGCTTGGCTCTCGCGGTGGCCCACCGGCGCCATCAACATTGGGCCGCCGCCGCGCTGGCCTTGCCATTATTGCTGGTCGTCACCCACCCGTTCCCGCCCGACCTGCCGCAAGACACGCTGGAGGTTACGGTGCTCGACGTTGGCCAGGGTGACTCGCTCTTCCTGGCGTTTCCCAACGGGGAAACCTGGCTCATAGACGGCGGCGGGGGGCCGCGAGAAGTCGAGGGCGGCTATCTCCTCGGCCGCGCGGTGGGCCCCACCGTGGTTGCGCCCTACCTGCGCACGCGCGGGCTCAAGCGGCTGGACCGCGTCTGGCTCACCCACGCGCACAAGGACCACATGGCGGGCCTGCACACGGTGGTGGAAGAGTTCGACGTCGGGAATTTCAATGTCGGCGCGCTGACGTTCGCGAGCCGCTCCTACCAAAGCTTGGCCGGGGCGGTCGCGGGCCGCGGAATTCCCATTGAAGGCCATCGGGCCGGGGAGCGCTTTTCCGTCGGCGACGTGGCGGTGGAAATTCTTTGGCCCGGTGCCGACTACGCTCCCGAGAAAGGCCCCTCCAACAACGACTCTTTGGTGCTTCGGCTGTGCCGGCTGGATCGCTGCCTCTTGCTGCCGGGCGATGTCGAACCCAAACTCGAAAAGAAACTGGCGCAGAGCGCAAGCAGACTCAGAGCAGAAGCCGTCAAAGTGCCGCACCACGGCGGGGTCGGCGCTGCCGGCGAAGAATTCCTAGCGGCGATCCGACCGCAGGTGGCGGTAGTCTCCGTCGGCGCGCGCAATCCGCATGAGCACCCACGAGCGGAAGTTTTGGCGCGGCTGGCAGCGGCCGCCGGGCGCGTGTACCGCACCGACCGCGACGGAAGCATCACCCTGCAGCTTACCCGCACGGAGTTCCGCGCCGCCAGCTTCCGCGAGCGCCAGCGGACTCGCCCTTACCCGAATCTCTGGGCCAAGCTGCTGGCATGCGCGCGCAGAATTGCGCGGCTAGAATCGGCTCAATGGGCGGTGAGCAACACCAACTGACCCGCGAAGAAGCGGTCGCGGAAGAATCCAAACGTCTCCGGCGCTTGCGGTAGGGCGAGCTTCAGCCAGCCCAGATCATCTTTCCGTATAAAACCGCCAGCAGCGCCGCGCAGCCCAGCACCGAGCGCCACTCCCGGTTGTGCAGATATAGTCGCGCATCAAATCGGGCATGGGCCATCTCTTTCTGCTCATTAAATATCGCCGGGCGCAGGCGCGGCAGGAAGGCCGGCACTCGACTCGCATAGGCGGAGTACAGCTCGGAAGCCGCTGCCCGTCGCTCACGTTCTTCGCGCCGCCTCACCG
>JACZYA010000247.1 GCA_022571295.1 Acidobacteriota bacterium
AGTACGATGGCACCCGCCGCCTTGAGCCGCGCCACCAGAGGAGCATCAGCTTCGGCGATGTGCCCGGCGCGGAGCTTGCTGCCGGTTTCGCAGCGCAGGCCGGCGACGTCGATCGAGCTCTTGATGGTCACGGGAACGCCGTGCAGCGGCCCCAACGCAGCGCCCTGCATGACAGCCGCCTCCGCTTTGCGCGCGGCTTCGAGCGCGCGAGCGGAATCCACGGAGACAAAAGCATTCAGTTGCGGGTTGAGTCGCTCGATCCGATCGAGGTGCGCTTGCACCAGCTCAACCGGAGAGATTTTCTTGTCCCGGATCATCCGCGCCATCTCAACGGCGGAACGATACGTAAGAGAATCCATACCCTCCCCTCCAATCGCGATAGGACACGAGTGTATCACGCAGTGGGGGCTTTTTCGGATCGCACACCGGCGAACAACGATGGAATCCGTAGCGGTTAAAGTACGATTCTGGGGACAGCAGAAGAAAAAGTGGCGGGTGAAGCCTGTAAGCCGGATTCTCAATGGCAGATTCCGATTCCCTTCCCCGTCAGTAAGTTACTCAGGACACTACCTCACGGGCAACGAGAGAAGTGTCAATAGTGTCAAAGGTGTCAGGGATGGCAGGTTTCGTGGCACACTGCGGGCACACTTTTCGAAGTCATATCACACCTAACCAAGGAGGCAAGCAATGGCACGCAGAACGACGAAGGCGAAAAAGAGGAACCCCAGGGAGAGGAAGGAGCTAGGCAGCACCGAACCTGACAGCGCAGGAGGGTGTCCGATGCAAGAATCCCTTATCCCTCCCGAAGCCGCGCGAGGATTCCATAGATTCGCTTTAGAGCTGCATGGTCTCGTTCAGCGCTGGCTTTCTCAGCCTTTGTGCGGTGCTTCGAATACGACTCAGAGAAGCCAGCGACCGACTCCTCCAAGACCCCATTTTCCCACCTTTATGGATTGGCGCCAAATGGCCATAAGAGCTTTAGGATGAAATGGATTGGGATACGATTAGGGTAGGGACAGAGATGCTGCTCTCCCGGCCAATCTATCTGCCCCTCGACAGTCCCTAGGAATCACCCGCTTCTTCAAGTCTTCCATCGTCACCTTCAGTGACATCCTTTATCTCCTCTGCATCTATGATCGGCTCAGTCAGCAACTGCTGCGCTATCCCCACCCGCTCCTCCAGCGACCTTGAGCCGCCGATGTTCACCTGAATCGCTGCCCCAGGAGCCCGCTTGCCTATCAACCCGGTCATCTCTAAGACTAACTTGCGGTTGTCGAGGTCTCCTTTGACCTTGATGAATCCCTTGCCCTCGCAACTCTTACAGGGCTTGTCTTTGACCTGGCCCTCTCCCCCGCAGCGCTCACAGGGAACGAGACTTGAGAGAGCATCCTCAGCAGTCTCCTCCATGATGTCGGGCAGCTTTCGACTCAACCTGATGATCCCCTCCGCCTTCTTGGCGCTGTTGAACAGGAGCATCAGCTCATTGGCAGACATGCCCGACATGACGGCCAGCTTGCCGATGGTGGCCTTGGTGTGGATGGGACTAGACAGGAGAATCAGCAATTGCTCTGCCTTGGCACTCTCAGGGAAGTACCCCAATACATCTTTCCACTCATCCTTGCCCACCAGGGTGGAAAGGCGCTTGAAAGTGCGGTCATGGCGCACATCAAGGATCGCCTTCTTGCCGCCCTTGCCCCGTGGGGCTACGAGTCGGTGTCTGGGCATCTTAATCCCCCCGACCTAAGCCAAAGTCCTTTTCCTTAATCTTGACCATTCGACCATCAGCATGTCAACCCCAGCTTCAACCGCTCCCACTTCCTCGCCGTGGTAAGAGAAGCGAAGCCACTAAACTTAAGACCGTCAAGGGCTTAGCCATCAAGGTCGAGCGGAGTCGCAGGCGGCTCAACCTCCGCCAGGGTTGGTGGCTTATAAGGTTTAGAGGTTGCAGGGGTTAAGGTGATATGCACATGGAACCTTCGCCTACAGTCCGGATAGGGGCATTTGATGCTCCTGGTGAACTGCGTCGAGCGGTAGCGAAACTGGCGCTTGCAGGCTGGGCAGAAGGCGTAGACGTTGCCCATGACGTAGTAGGAGAATGGGGCAGCCATGAGGGGTAAGCGTAGCAGGAGCACGCGAGAGAACGCAAGCGAGTCGAGGAAGGGAGTGTGACCTGACCGAGATTTTGTACCAAGCGCAGTGAAGGCAGCGCGCTAACTGCAAAGCCAAGTTCCTACTTCGAATCCGCCCAGCCCCTCCAGTCTTTCCTTTTCATATCAACGGGTTGGGTGTCGGCAGGGAGTGGCTCTCTCAGCTCCAAGACCTCGACTGCAGTAAAATTGCAGTAGTTCGCCGCATCTTTCTCGCCCTGAATCTACTCCGGGAAGTTCATGCGGCGGAGGAGAGATAATATGTGGTATTCGTACACAAGATGTGCCCAGCGCTTACTTTGGTTACTAAAGGATTTGGACGCACACTAGATCTGCACGTTTGTGGATCATCCAGGGCAACTCATTTGCGCGATAGACGAACCTCCCTCCTTCTTCGTAGAGCTACCCTTATTATCCAATGGTAGGCGTTGTGGGCCAATTAAGGAATACATTTCAGCGTTTCCGCTTTTCTTCTTGCCACTTGCCGCCCAGCAGCAAATTGCGAAACAAGGGGGGACTTTGCGAAGCGGCCGAAATAGAGTCTACAGAAGATGCGAAGACAACAGCTCTTTTCTTTTGCGGCCTCAACTCATTGGCTCCCGGCTGCTCTCGCATAAACTCCTTGAGTCTCTGCCTTCGTAAGCGAAGGTCCGAGTCCACGTCATCTTGGAGAACGTAGAATTGATACGAATAGATAGATACCATGAAGGCTAAGAGAAACCCTCTGACATCGAGTAGAGCGACACGATTGACAATGGGCGGAACTTCCGTGGTAGTCGGGTGATCTTTAATGCTACCTGGTTCCACCCTCGTGGGAATTATGAGCTGTAGTAAGACGTGGGCGCCCTTGGGGCGATCGTTCCGCCCTGACCTGACCGAGATTTTGTACCAAGCGCATTGAGAGTCTACATCACAGCCAGGGGCTGTGAAACTGGATTGGGTCGATCCCAGGGGCTGGAGGCCAACGGTGCCGGCGGCCTGTAGCCGAGCGCCGAGTGCGGTCGCCGG
>JACZYA010000088.1 GCA_022571295.1 Acidobacteriota bacterium
CGACGATGCCCCCCTCGACATCTACGTGATGGACGTGGCCACCCGCCAGACCGTCCAGTTGACCCGTGACGCCGGCCGCAACGAGCAGCCCAGTTGGGCTCTCGACGGCCGCCACCTGGTTTTCCAGTCCACCCGCAGCGGCCGCGATCAGGTCTGGATGATGCTGGCCGACGGCACCGGGCTGCGGCAGTTGACGTTCGAGGGCTCCAATAGCGGCCCCCATTGGTTCCCCCGGTGAGAAGTGCGTTTTTGATTGAATCCCACGGCAGCCGTGGCTATGATGGGTCGGGTTGGCGGAAGCGAACCGAATTTGACTAGCGGAGGTGAAGGGATGGACTTGCGGCGTGGCATTCGCTCGACAGGACTTCTGACGTTGTTGGCACTGGCATTGTTGGCCGGAGGTTGCGCTAAGAAGGCGCCCCTGCCGCCGCCACCCACTCCACCGCCGCCGCCGGCACCGGCCGCTCCCACGGCTACGCTGCGCGCAATGCCGAGCGTGGTCGAGAAAGGACAGTCCACTAACTTGTCGTGGAATTCGACCAACGCCACCGAACTGCGCCTAGAACCCGGACTGGGTTCGGTGGGCCCGCAGGGGTCGAGCAGCGTTTCGCCCGACCGCTCCACCACCTACACGCTGGTGGCCACCGGGCCGGGCGGCCGCGCCGAAGCCACCGCGCGCGTCACGGTCAACATACCACCGCCGTCACCGCCACCGGTAACGCGCCCCTCGGCCGAGGAGGCCTTTGCGCAAAGGGTCCACGATGCCTTCTTTGACTTCGACAAAGCCGACGTACGTCCCGACGCGCGCGTGGCGCTGACGCAGTCGGCTGAGTTCCTGCGCGAGTACTCCGAGGCGCGGGTGCTGCTGGAGGGGCACTGCGATGAGCGCGGCACCACCGAGTACAACCTGGGGCTGGGCGACCGCCGGGCCAACTCCGCCAAGGAATTTTTGGTCTCGCTCGGGATTGATCCCGACCGCATCGAGACCATCAGCTACGGCAAGGAGCGCCCGTTCTGCTCTGAGACGAACGAAGAGTGCTGGCAGTTGAACCGGCGCTCGCATTTCGTTCTCTTGCGTTGAGGGGTGTCGCGGGAGTCGGGTCGGCAAGGAGGGATGACCCGTGAAGAAAGTTTTGTTTCTGGCTGCCGTGGCGGCTTTGGTGGGCGTGCTGCTATGGCCGTCACCCGCCGTTGCGCAAAAGCAGAGAGACATCCTCATCCAGGTGCAGCGCGATGTAACCACGCTGCAACAGCAACTCCGCGACCTGCAACAGAGCGTTGACCGCAGTAGCGCCGTCCTCAAGACTTTGATCGAGCAGGCCGTGGACGCCGTCAACCACATGGGCACCGTCATTGACGGGCTGGAACAGTCGGTCCAGCAGGCACAGGCCCGCACCAATACGCGCGTGGATTCCCTGGTGGTGCAGGTTCAGTCGCTGCGGGATACGGTGGACGAGGTGGGCGCTCGCCTGGGCCGCATCTCCCAGCAACTGGCGGAAACGCAGGGTGTGATGCGGAGCGTGGATGCGCGACTGGCTACTACTCCCCCGCCCGCTCCGGTGGAAGGCTTGGAAGGAGGGTCGGGCGCAGCGGCCGCCCCGCCCACAGGGACACGCGCGCAAACCAGAGTTCCCTCGGCCCAGTCGCTCTATGACACCGCCTTGCGCGACTTCATCGCCGGCAACTACGACCTCTCGCAGCAACAGTTCAACGACTACCTGCGCTACTACGGACGGACCGAGCTGGCCGGCAACGCCCAGTTCTACCTGGGCGAGGTCCAGTACCGCCAGCACAACTACCAGTCCGCCATCCAGAACTACAACCGGGTGTTCACGCAGTATTCCAACAGCAACAAAATTCCGGCGGCGCTGCTGAAGAAAGGCTACGCGCTGCTGGAGTTGAAGCAGCAGGCTGAGGGTGTGCGGGTTCTGCGCCGGTTGCTGGAAAAGTATCCACGCTCTGACCAAGCGCCGATGGCGCGTGCGCGGCTGCGGCGGCTGGGAGCGATCGCTTCGCGCTGAAACCAGAGGCGCCAGCGGTCCATTGACAGTGGGGGGTTCACTGCGAGTGGAGGAGTGACTGCATGGTCAATAAAGCTATCCTGATCGGTCGGCTGGGCCGCGACCCGGAGATGCGCCACACCGGCGGCGGCACGCCGGTCTGCAACTTCAGCCTGGCCACCGACGAGAGTTATACCGACAAGGCGGGCCAGCGACAAAAGAAAACGGAGTGGCACAACATCGTTGCCTGGGGGAAGCTGGCCGAGCAGTGCACCAACTTACTCGGCAAGGGCAAGCTGGCCTACGTGGAAGGGCGGCTGCAAACCCGCGAGTGGAACGACCGCGACGGCAACAAGCGCCGCACTACCGAAATCGTTATCAACCGCATGCGCATCCTCACGCCGCGCGGCGGCCCCGCCCTCGATATGGACGCGGACGCGGGCGCTGGCGTCGAGCCTCCCGAAGAAACTGCTCCCCACATCACCGACGACGACGTCCCCTTCTGAACGAGCATTGCTAGCTAGGCCAAGCTGCCGCTGGTCCCGCTTTGGGCTGTGGGGACCCCAGGGCCTAAAGGCTCGGAAAGGGAGCAACCGTAGTGTCAGCCCTAAAGGGCTGACCCGCCTTGCCCGCTGGGAGACAGGCACCTCTTCCAAACTGTCCCATTGAGCTGCGTGGAGTCCGTTCTTACTCGTAGCGGAGGGCTTCGATGGGGTCGAGGCGCGCCGCCTTGTGAGCGGGATAGTAGCCGAAGAAGATTCCTATGGTGGCCGAGAACAGCACCGCCACCACCACGGCGCGAGTGGAGATCAGCACCGGCCAGCCCAGAAAGCCCGAAATCAAGCCGGAAGCGCCCGCGCCCAGCATGATGCCCAGCGTACCGCCCAACAGCGCCAACGTGACGGCTTCCACCAGGAACTGCCGGCGGATGTCCATCTCGGTGGCGCCCACCGCCATGCGGACGCCGATCTCGCGCGTGCGCTCGGTCACCGACACCAGCATGATGTTCATGATGCCGATGCCACCCACCAGCAAGGAAATCGAGGCGATGCTGCCCAGCAGCATGGTCATCACCTGGCTGGTCTGCTCGGCTAGCTCGGCGAACTCAAACTGGGTGCGCACCTGGAAATCATCTTCGGCGCCGGGCCCAATGCGGTGGCGCTCGCGCAACACCGCTTCGATCTGGGTCTGTGCCGCCAGCGAGGCTTCCCGGCTGACCGCGGTGCAGGAGAGGAAATTCACCCAGTCCTGCCCGGAGATTTTCTTTTGCAAGGTGGTGTAGGGCATGAAGATGCGGTCGTCCTGATCGTTGCCCCAGGAGGTCTGTCCCTTGGGCGCCAGCACCCCAATGACTTGAAAGGGCTGCTCCTTGATGCGGATGGTCTGGCCGATTGGGTCCTCGTCGGGGAACAAGATGTCGGCCACGGTCGTGCCCAGCACCGCCACGTTCTGGGCCGAGCGCACTGCCTCATCGCCGAATAGGCTGCCGGCCAGCAAAGGCCAGTTGCGCACGATGAAGTAGTTCTCGGTGGTTCCCATCAGGCGAGTGAACCAGTTCTGGTTGCGGAAGATGACTTGGCCGCTGCTATTGGCTCCGGGGGCGCACTGGGTGATCAGCGGGACTTCCCGCTCGATGGCTTCCATGTCGGCGATCTTTAGAGTCTTGACCGAGCCGAAGCCGTGGCGGACACCTCCGCGGCGCCGCGAGGGGCTGCCGGAAGAGACGAAGACGGTGTTGGTGCCGAAGCTCTTGATCTGCTCCTGCACCTGGTTTTCCGCGCCCTGCCCCACCGCCACCATGGCGATCACAGCTGAGACACCGATGACGATGCCCAGCATGGTCAGCGTCGAGCGCATCTTGTTGCGGGCCAGCGCCCGCAAAGCAATGCGAATCACCATCCCTAAGTCCATGGTTGGCTACTCCCTTGCCTCAGCGACTTCTACTTCGGCCGCTTCGGTCATGATTTGGTGGACAGCTTCCAGAGCTTGGTGGCGGTCGCGCACCGGGTAGTCGTGCAGGATGAGGCCGTCACGCATGAACAGAATCCGCCGGGCATAGGCCGCGATGTTGGGTTCGTGCGTCACCAGCACCACCAGCAACTTCCGCTCGTGGTTGAGCCGCTCCAGCAAGTTCATAATCTCCACGCTGGTGCGGCTGTCGAGGTTGCCGGTGGGTTCATCGGCCAGCAGGATGGACGGGTTGTTGATGAGGGCGCGCGCGATGGCCACCCGCTGCTGCTGCCCGCCGGAGAGTTGGCTGGGCTGGTGATGTGCGCGCTCCTCCAGCCCCACCAAGCGCAGCACCGCCTGCGCCCGCTGGTGGCGTTCTTCGGCCGGCAGAGCGGCGTAGAGCGTGGGCAGCTCGACGTTTTCCAGCGCCGAGGTACGGGCCAGCAGGTTGAACTGCTGAAAGACAAATCCGATTTTGCGGTTGCGGATGTGGGCGCGCTCCACCGAAGAGAGCGAGGCCACGTCGCGGCCTTCCAGCAGATAGCGGCCGGCGGTGGGGTGGTCGAGGCAGCCCAGCAAGTTCATCAAGGTGGATTTGCCCGAGCCCGAGGCGCCCATGATGGCGATCATCTCGCCGGGTTGGACGCTGAGCGAGACTCCCTGCAAAGCGGGAATCTCCACCTCGCCCATGTGGTACACCTTGTGGACTTCTTCCAGTTGAATGACGGGGCCGTTCTGCATGAGGTTCCCTTGCCTAGAAGCGCCGCATCGAGCGCCGCAACCGGCGCGCCGATTCCTGTTTCCGATCCAGGGTTTGCCCGATCACCAGCAGGTCGTCCGGTTTTAGCTCGCCGTCCAGCATGGCGGTGAAGGTGAAATCGGTCAGGCCGGTCTTGATGCGAACCGGTTGCAGGGTATTGTCCGGGTTGAGCTTCCAAACGATTTGCCACGCTCCTTCTGCGCCCGGCCCTTGCTGGGGTGGTGCCTGGAATCCACTTCCGCTCCCGTGGCCGTGTTGCTGCTGGCGCCGCGCTCTGGATGGGGCCCGTCTCCGCGTGCGTTCGTCGCCACCGGGACGTTGTCGGCGGCCAGAGGCGTCCGGTTGGTCGGATTCGTCTTCTTTTTCCTGAGCCTGGACAGTTCCCTTCTCTTCCTTGCCGCCACGTTTGCCCGGAGGGCCCGCCAAGCCGTACTTCTGCAGCAGGGCCAGACGCTCCCGCTCCGTGATTTCCGGCTTGTAGCGCAGAGCGCCGTTGGGAATTTTGACGACGTCGCTGGCGTGCGCCACCGGAATGGTGACGTAGGCGGTCATGCCAGGCAGCAGTTTTATGCCAGGATTCTCAAACTCGATAATGGTGTCATAGGTGACGACGTTTTGGATTTCGGTGGCGTTCATGCGCACTTGCTTGACCCGTCCGTAGAAGGTGTCGCGGGGGAAGGAGTCCACCTTGAAGGTGGCCAGCGCGCCCACGCGAATCTTGCCCACGTCGGACTCGTCGGTCTTGGCATAGACCAGCATTTGGGTGAGGTCCTGCGCGATGGTGAACAAGGTGGGCGCTTGCAGGCTGGCCGCGACGGTCTGGCCCACGTCCACGTTGCGTGCGATTACGGTGCCGTTAATGGGGGCGCGGATGGTGGCGCGTTGCAGGTCGAATCCGGTCTGCTCCAGTTGAGCCTGGCGCTGCGTCACCTGCGCTTGCTGCTGTTCTATGCGCGCGCGGGTCTGGTTGACCTGCGCTTCCGCCGCCCGCAGATTGGCCACCGCCGTTTCCTGGGCCACCTGCACACTGTCGCGCTGCTCGACCGAAGCGATCCCTTGCTCAAACAACTCCAGCATGCGGCGAAGTTTCAGTTCGCTTTCGCGCAGCGCGGCCCGGTTCTTTTCCACATTGGCTTGGGTGACCTGCAAATCCGCTTGCAGGCTTTTGACTCCGGCCCGGGCGCTGGTCAGGTCAGCTTGGGCCTGCACCACGCGGGCGCGGAACTGAGCGGGGTCAATTTGAGCAATGATTTGGCCTTTCTTGACTTCGGAGTTGAAGTCGGCGTGGAGGGCCTTGATCATGCCGCTGACCTGCGAACCTACTTCGACCGTGGTGACCGCGTCGATGGTTCCGGTGGCGTTGACCACCGTCAGAACCTCCCCCTGTTCCACGGGGGCGGTGAAATATTGCACGTCGTTGCTGCGGCCCAGCCGGAAGGCGGTGAACACCAGCACGGCTGCCAGGGCCAGGCTTACCAGCATCGCTGGCCGGCGGTGGTTGCGAAACAGCGACTTCACAGAAGCCAGATTCATTTTCCCCCCTACCTTAATCCATGTGAGTTTCAGGCGCGAGCATTCTTTCTGTCACTTCTTTTTTTCTTTTTCCCGCCGGTGGCGGTGTTTTTCATCAATGTGCCGCACAAGTTCTTCGAATTTGGGGCGTTGCTCTTCGGTCAGGAGTGCGCGGATTTTCTCCCGGCCCGCCTGCCGGACTTGCTCATACTCGGGGCGCACCCGTTCCCGGATGGTTCGGTAGCCGGTGCCGGTTTCGTCCAGGATGACCTCCAGCTCTTTCTGTTGCTCGGGGGTGAGGTCGAGTTCGCGGGTCAGCCACTCGACCGGGCTGTGTCTGGCTTTCCGGGTTCGGCTGGAGGCTGCCTTGACCCAGCCGGACGTCTGCACCCAGTAGGTTGCCAGACTTCCGAGCACGCCCCCCAGCAGAAAGACCAGCACAAGATAGACGACGGCGCGGCGGCTGCTTGTCATCGGGATGCCTCCGAATAAGAAACCAGCGTGAGGACCACTTGGTCGCGGTTGGGTTCGCCATTACCCGGGCTGTCTGCCCCGGCCACTTCTTCCCAATAGGGTTGGGGGTCGCCGACTACGGCGGTGGCGGGTTCGGCGCCCTGCGGCAGGCCCCACAGCGCAAGCAGGAACAGCAACAACGCCAGACTCAGTGCAGCCGTGGCCGGCCGCGCCACCGCAGCCAGCGCAGCCCAGAAGTCAGCTTGCGCCTCGCTCTCTTGCAGCCACAGCCGGGGCCAGAAGGAGAGAGAAAGTTCCGGGGATTCCTGCTCCAGCAAGGCCAGCCAGGCGGAAGTTTTCTGGAGCGCCTGGGCTTGTTCCCGGCAGCGGGGACACTCGGCCAGGTGGCGCTCCAACTCCGGCGGCGCGCTGCCGCCGAGCCAATCTTCCCAGAGTCTTTCGGCCTTACTACATTTCATTCTACTACGCTCCTCTCCCCTCCTCTCTCTTCCTCAGCCGGCGGTGAATTTCCAGCAGGCGCTTGCGCACGCGAAACAACCGCACCTTCACGGTGTTCTCCTTGAGCTTGAGCAGGTCGGCGATTTCTCGCGTCGAAAAACCTTCCATCTCTTTCAGCGTCAGCAGCACGCGATCCTCGGGCGAGAGGCGCCGCAACAATTGCTCCACTGTCTGGCGCAGTTCGAGGCGCCGGAGCGGGTCGTCCGCTGGCCGACTTGGGCGCGCTGCCAGCCGGTCCAACTCTTCCAGCTCGCCCACGGCAATTTCACTCCCGCCGGGCGACTTCTGCGCGCGCTGCCGCCGCAGGTGGTCGTAGCACTCGTTGACCGCCACGCGGTAGAGCCAGGTAGAGAAGGCGGCCCGAAAATCGAAGCGGGGCAGCGCCAGGTAAACCTTGAGAAAAACCTGCTGCGCGACATCTTCCACCTCGGCCGGCCGGGACAGCAAGCGCGCGATCAAGGAGAGCACCCGCCGCTGGTAGCGCCGCAGCAGGACTTCAAACGCCTGATGGTCACCCTGCTGCGCCCGTTCGATCAGCTCCCGTTCCGGTCGCTGCGGCTGCTGAGGCTCTCTCTCCGCGTGCTCGCCCTCGTCTTCGCTATGTGCCCCGACTTTGCCTCTCGCCCCGTTTGGACGCAAATCCGACATGTTTAGTTACCGAAATTTTCTCCCGATCCCAGCCCCGCTTAGCCCGGCAGCCTGTCACGCGTTTTTCAGTGGAGCGTCCGCCCTTGCCATCTAAAGTCGGTTTGGAAGAGGTGCCTGTCTGCCCTGCCTGCCGCAGACAAGAATGTCTGCGCCACCAGGTTCACATCAAACCCAGTGGGGCGGACATTCCTGTCCGCCGGCGGCTATTCCCACTCGATGGTGCCGGGCGGCTTGGAGCTGATGTCGTACACCACCCGGTTCACGCCCGGCACTTCATTTACGATGCGGGCCGAGAGCCGCTCCAGCAACTCGGCCGGCAGGCGGGCCCAGTCGGCGGTCATGCCGTCTTCGGAGTGGACGGCGCGGATGGCCACCGCGTAGCCGTAGCTGCGCTGGTCACCCATGACGCCCACCGAGCGCACCGGCAGCAGCACAGCAAACGCTTGCCACAGTTTCTCGTAGAGGCCCGCTCGGCGGATTTCCTCCTCAACGATGGCGTCGGCCCCGCGCACCATCTCCAGCCGCTCCGGGGTGATCTCGCCCACCACTCGCACCGCCAGGCCGGGGCCCGGGAACGGCTGCCGCAGCAGGATTTCTTCCGGCAGGCCGAGTTCCCGCCCAATCACCCGCACCTCATCCTTGAACAATTCCCGCAGGGGCTCGATCAGTTTGAGTTTCATTTCCGCCGGCAGGCCGCCCACGTTGTGGTGGGTTTTGATGGTGGCTGAGGGGCCGCGCACCGAGACCGATTCAATCACGTCGGGGTAGAGCGTGCCCTGCACTAGGAACTCCACTTGGCCCAGCTTGTGGGCCTCCTCCTCAAAGATGCGGATGAAGAGGTTGCCGATGCGCCGGCGCTTTTCTTCCGGGTCCTCGATGCCGCGCAACTGTTCCAGGAAGGGGGCGGAGGCATCCACGCCCACCAACGTCAGACCCAGCCGTTTGCGCATCAGCGCGAGCGTGGTGGAGAACTCATCGCGGCGCAGCAGGCCGTTGTCCACAAAGACGCAGGTCAGGCGTTTCCCCAGCGCACGATCGACCAGCGTGGCTGCCACGGTGGAGTCCACCCCGCCGCTCAGGGCGCAGACGGCGTGGCCTTGCTCGCCCACGCGGGCGCGGATGTCTTCCACCGTGCGCTCGATGAAGGAGCGCGGGTTCCAAGTGGTGTCGGCCCGGCAGATGCGCAGGACAAAGTTGCGCAGCATGTCGGTGCCGTGCTCGGTGTGGTGGACTTCGGGATGGAACTGCACGGCGTAGATGTTGCGCCGGGGATCTTCGGCGGCGGCGATGGCGTTCCGGGTGGTGCCCACGGTGCGGAAGCCGGGCGGCAGCTCAACGATGTGGTCGCCGTGGCTGGCCCAGATTTTCAGGCGCGGCGGCAGCCCGGCGAGCAATTGCGAGCCGTCTTTGACCTCCAGCTCAGCGGGGCCGTACTCGCGGCGCTCGGCGGGGTCAACTTTGCCTTTCAGTTGGTGGGTGAGCCACTGCATGCCGTAGCAGATGCCGAGGATGGGCTTGCCGAGTTGCAAAACTTTGGGGTCGCAGACGGGAGCGTCGGGCGCATAGACGGAGGACGGGCCGCCGGAGAGCACCAGGCCGGCGGGCTCCAGGGCTTCGATTTCTTTGAGGGGGGTGGAGCACGGTAGAATGGTGGAATAGACGTTCATCTCGCGGACGCGCCGGGCAATCAACTGCGTGTACTGCCCGCCGAAGTCGAGCACCACGATGCCACCGGCGTGGGCCGGGCGCGCCGCCGTTTGTGTTTGCCGGGCTGTGCTCATACCACTCGATTCAACTCCTCGCCGCGTTGCCAGGCCAGGACATTGGCGACGGTGGTCTCCAAGATGCGCTGCATGGCCTCGCGGCTGTTGAAGGCATTATGGGGAGTGAAGACGACGTTGTCCATCTTGAGCAGCTCGCTGCGGCGCACCAGAGCCTGCAAGGCTTCAGCGGCGCGGGGCGAGTGCAGCAGCTCGTGCTCTTCGCGGATCAGTTCTTCGCCTTCCAGCACGTCCAGGCCGGCGCCGCCCAACTGTCCCGACTGCAAAGCCTCCAGCAAGGCGTCGGTATCCACCAGGCCGCCACGGGCGGTGTTCACCAGCAAGGCGCCGCGCTTGGCCAGCCGCAGGCGCTCGCGGTTGAGCAGGTGGTGGGTGGCGGGGAGATAGGGCGTGTGCAGGGTGATAATGTCGCTCTCGGCCAGCACCTGCTCCAGGGGCGCGTAGGTGAAGTTCAGCAGCTCGGCCAGGAAGCTATCTTGCCGCACGTCGTAGGCCAGCACCCGCATGCCGAAGCCGCGCGCGATCTTGACCACATGCATTCCGATGCGCCCGACGCCGACCACGCCCAGGGTTTTGCCCTTGAGGTCGAAGCCGGTCAGGGCCGCCATCTCCATCCGGCCTTCGACCGCGTGGCGGTAAGATTTATGCACGTTGCGGGAGAGAGAAAGGATGAGGGCGAAGGTGTGCTCGGCCACGGTGTTTTCGCCGTAGTGGGGGACGTTGGCGACGGCGATTTGGCGCTGGCGGCAGGCGGCGGTGTCGATGTGATCGGTGCCGGTGGAGCGGGTGACGATGAGCTTGAGCTGGGGCAGGCGGTCGAGGTCGGCAGCGGTGATGCGCGAGTAGATGAAGACCGAGAGGCACTCGCTTTCGGCGGCCGCTTCCAGGTTGGAGCTGTCCAGACGTTCGGGGTGGAAAGCGAGCGTGCAGCCGGGAAACTGCGGCGCGAGGAAGTCGCGCTCCCAGTCCTTGACTTCAAAGAACGCGATTTTCATTCAGTTGGCCGGCGTCAAGCTGCCAGAACGATGTTGATTAACTTCTTCGGCACCACGATGGTTTTGGCGATGCGCTGGCTCGCCACCAGACTGGCGATGCGAGGGTCGGTCAGGGCCTGCTTGAGCAACTCCTCTTTATTCAGCTCTTCCCGGATGCGGATGTGGCCGCGCACGCGCCCATTGACCTGAATGACGATCTCGTATTCCTCCTCCTGCGCCAACGCGGCGTCGTAAGAGGGCCAGGGGGTTTCGACGACGCATACTTCGTGCCCCAGTTGCTGCCAGAGTTCCTCGGCCAGGTGGGGCGCGAAAGGCGAGATGAGCAGCACCGCCTTCTCCAGCGTTTCTCGAAGCACGGCGGGCGAGACCGTCTGCTCCAAAGGCTCAAGGGCATAGAGCTCGTTGACCAGCTCCATGGTGGCGGCGATGGAGGTGTTGAAGTGCCAGCGGCGCTCGAAGTCGCTGGTTACGCGGCGGACGGTCTGGTGGGCGCGGCGGAGCAGGTGCCGCTCCTGCGGGTTGGCTTCGCTTTGGGCGGGACCGGCTCCACCGGCGCTGGGGTTGGCAGGCACAGCCGAGGTGGTGCGCGCTTCACGCAGGCGCGGGGCGTGCTTGTTGACAATGCGGACGAGGCGCAGCAGAAAGCGATGGCAGCCCTCGATGCCGGCCTGCGACCACTCCATGTCTTTCTCCGGCGGGCCGGCGAAGAGGGTGAAGAGGCGGGCGGTATCGGCGCCGTATTTTTCAATCATTTCGTCGGGCGCCACCACGTTGCCGCGCGACTTGGACATCTTGGCGCCATCCTTGATCACCATGCCCTGGTTGAAGAGGCGGGTGGCGGGCTCGTCATGCGCGACCAAGCCGAGGTCGCGCATGAACTTGGTCCAGAAGCGGCAGTAGATCAGGTGCAGGGTGGCGTGCTCGGCGCCGCCGATGTACTGGTCGATGGGGAAGAAGCGCCGGACAACTTCGCGGTCGAAGGGGGCGCTGGCTTCGTGGGTGGAGGTGTAGCGGTAGAAGTACCAGGAGGAGTCCACGAAGGTGTCCATGGTGTCGGTTTCGCGCCGGCCCGGCTTGCCACATTGCGGGCAGGGGGTGTTGACGAAATCAGGGACGTTGAGCAGCGGGGAGAGCCCGGTGCCGGTGATTTCCACGTCCAGCGGCAGCAGCACCGGCAGCTGGTCTTCGGGTACGGGGATGGTGCCGCAGGCGTCGCAGTAGAGTCTCACCTCTCCTTCCGGCACTCCCCGTTGGTTTGGAACCCTCCGAAACGGCTTCACCGGGCTGCTGTCCGATTCTTCACCGTCTTCACCTTCACCGGCCCCTTCACCAGCGAGCGCTACATCATCAGCCGGCTGGTCGGACCGAGCGAATATTCGGCCACGATTCGCTGGCACGACCGCGCCACGGCGAATCGCCCCGGGCCGGATTGGTACTACGTGCGCGCCACGCAGCACAACGGCCACATCGCCTGGTCGAGCCCGATCTGGGTGGGATGAGGGAAGAAGCTCGGAGTGCGGAACGGGGAATGCGGAGTGCGGAATGGGGAATGAAACTGGCAATAATTCGGTTTCTCAAGCACTGATTAAGGTAATTTGGTGAAAAGAGTGGTTTTGAAGGCCGTCTGGCGACGATGACATTGAACGTCTCGAAAAAAGTTGCTATGATTGGATGTTGGAGTTCCGAACCTCTTATTTGCTCTTGGGATACGTCGTTT
>JACZYA010000248.1 GCA_022571295.1 Acidobacteriota bacterium
ACCGGCAAATAGACCGTCGTCCCCGCGCGCACCTCCGGCGTATCCATGTTGCCGCCGAAGAAGCCCGGCACAATCGTCTGCCGCGCCTCGCCCGCCGCCGGCGCCACCGCCAGGCATCCCAGAAAAGGCCGCAGCGGCAGCTTCACTGTGAAGTCGGAATCGTTGGCGGCATACTCCACTGTGCGCGCCACCTTGTCGATGCGGTAGAACCACAGGTTGGGCCCGATGGGTTCGTCCAGCATAGGCGTGAAGCGCGTCTGCGTCAGCGCCCCAAACCCCGGCCCGGCGTAGCCCACTGCCACTTCCGCCGCCGGTTCAACCTCCAGCAGATGCACCGCCAGCGTGTCGCCCGGCTCGGCGCCTTCAATGTAGAACGGCCCGGTGTTGGGATTGGGACGATGGCCGGGCGGAAACCAGTCGCCGGGCTTCTGAAGCACATTCCCATCGGCGCGCTCCGTCCAGGTTTGCAGCACGTCGCCCGGCTTCAGATGCAGCACCGGCGCCGCCGTCGCAAACACGTACTTCAACTCTTCCGGCTTCGGTATGTACTTGTGATCTACCTTGAGTTTCAGCCCTTCCTGCTCGGCGACGCGCCCGGGCATCTCCGCCGCCACCGCCAACGCCGCCGCCATCAACCCCACCAGAATCCCCCCGCAAACCAACCTTCTGCGCAAAACCCACCACCTTCTTCGCATTCCCCGCTCCTCCTTGTACCTAGTGCCTCCTGCCTTTACTCCCCCACCTTGAACTTCTCACTTCGCACCTCGTACCTTTCATTTCGCCCTTTGTGCTTGTACCTTGTACCAAGTACCATGTACCCACTCATCCTTTCTTCTTGCTCGCCGCTTCGATTTCTTTCATCACCTGCTGCACCTGCTCCCGCCACGGAATCACCTTCCGCTTCTTCCGAAAACTTATTTTCCCCGCCGTCTTCATCTTGCCTGCAAAGGCTTGCAGTAGCCCCGCTGTTTCCTCGCAGTACTTCTTGGCGTTTTGAAATTGCCCTTGCGAGATATAGTTCAGATCCAAAGATAAGGTACAGTTGGGAAAGCAGTTCTGCAAGTGAGCCTTTGGCGATGTAGAGAAAATAAATAAACTCTTCGTTCGACCCTCTTCCAAACCCCTCCGCGATGTTCGACATCACCGACACCGCCGCCCGCCGCATCTGGTTCCGCAACGCTGCATCTCGGAACGACGCCTGCCCCGTCAGTGCATATATCAAGTTGGCGAGCCGGCGGCTGGCCTGCCACATCCGTAGTTCTTCAAACCGCCTCACCCCCGCCATCCTCCCCCCTTGTACTTTGTACCTGGTACTACGTACTCTCTTCTTTCCGCCGCAGCATACTCATCCGGACCTCAATAAACAACAGGCTCCCGGTGCGCCCGTTCGACCAGCGGGCAGAGGAAAATTCCTACAAGCCGTTGCATAACCTCGGCATGGCGGGTCAGGGCTTCAGCCCTGACGTTAAGAAGCCAGAAAAACAGGGGCTTTAGCCCCTGAGGTCTCACTGGCGAGAGGTTATGCAACAGGTTCCACGCAGATTGGTTGGTGGGACGACTACAGGATGCGAAGCTGGCGGGCGACCCGTTCCAGAATCTCCAGCGCCTCTTCCAGCTCCTTGCGCTTGTGGGTGGCGCTGACGATGGTGCGGATGCGCGCCTTGTCCTTCGCCACCGTGGGATACCCGATACTCTGCGCGAACACTCCTTCTTTGAACAACTCCCGGCTGAACTCGTGCGCCTGCGCCGCCTCGCCGACGATGATGGGTGTGATGGGCGTCTCGCTCGCGCCGGTGTTGAACCCCAACCGCTTCAGCCGCCGCTTGAAGAACTTGGTGTTGCTCCACAACTTCTTGATTAACTTCTCCCCCGCGGGCGAATCCAGCAGCGCAAACGCCGCCTGGCAAGTCGCCGTCACCGAGGGCGGGTGCGAAGTCGAAAACAGAAACGGCCGCGCCCGGTGGCAGAGAAAATCAATCAGGTCGCGCGAGCCGCAGACGTAGCCGCCCATTGACCCCACCGCCTTCGACAGCGTCCCCACCTGAATGTCCACCCGCCCGTGCATCCCGAAGTGGTCAATCGTCCCGCGCCCGCCGCGCCCCAGCACCCCGCTGGCGTGCGCGTCGTCCACCATCATGATGCAGTTGTACTTCTCCGCCAGCTCGCACAGTGCCGGCAGCGGCGCAATGTCGCCGTCCATCGAAAATACCCCGTCAGTGATCAATAGCTTCCGTCCCGCGTGGTTCTCCGTCTCTTTGAGAATCTCTTCGCAGTGCTTCAAGTCTTTGTGCCGGAAGATTCGCCGCTCCGCCTTCGACAGCCGCCCGCCGTCAATGATGCTGGCGTGGTTCAGCGCATCGCTGACAATCAGGTCGCCCTCGCCCAGAATCGCCTGCACCGTCCCGGCGTTGGCCACAAAGCCCGACTGGAACACCACGCACGCCTCGGTGTTTTTGAAGCGCGCAATCTGTTCTTCCAGCGCCAGGTGGATGTCCATCGTCCCGGCGATGGTGCGCACCGCCCCCGAGCCCACTCCGTGCGTCTTGACCGCCGCCGTCGCCGCTTTCTTCAGCGCGCGGTGCGTAGTCAGTCCCAGGTAGTTGTTGGAGGAAAGATTGATGACCCGCTGCCCGTCGAAGGTCGCCACCGGCAACTGTTCGCCCGCCAGCACGCGCAGCTTCTGGTAGAGCTTCTGCTCCTTCAGCTTCTCCAGCTCGTCGTGCAGGTACTGCAACTGCGCTCGTGCGCTCATGGCAGTTTCTCCCTCTGGATTATTTGGGTGTGCCGTTGGGATAGAGCAGAATCTTCGAGGCCTCGCCTTTCGCCAGCAGGTCGAAGGCGCGCTGGTAATCTCCCAGTGGCAGCCGCTCGCTGATGATGGGTTCCAAATCCAGCCGCCCCGCCTTCAGCAGCGAGAGCATCCGGTACCAGGTGTCATACATCCGCCGGCCGTAGATGCCCTGCACGGTCGCGCCCTTGAAGATAATCGCATCCACCAGGTTGAGCTTGACCGGCTCCGCCGGCAGCCCCAGCAGCGAAATCCGCCCGCCCGCCCGCAGCATCTGGAACGCTTGCTCGATCGCGCGCGGGTTGCCGCTCATCTCCAGCACCACGTC
>JACZYA010000249.1 GCA_022571295.1 Acidobacteriota bacterium
CACTTCACGTTTTCGCGTGCTGATTTCGCCTCCGGGCGAGCGCGGGAGCGGGACAATCCACCCCCTAATCCCTTGTTCGTCCCTGGCCATCCTGTCTCTCGATGTTGCCTTTTGAGTGTGTTGCAAGCTGGGGAACAGCCTGCGATTCATGGGTGTATTCCTACCAAGCACACCTGAATTGAGGCAACCTACTACCCGGAATCTTGTGTCATAGTTCATAATGGAATTAGAGGGATAGAAGTGGCGCGAAAGTCTAAAGTGACGGAGAAGCACCGCGAGGTCGCGCGTGGGTTGAGACGGGGACTCTCAGGCCGACAAGCACTACTTGAAGCTGGGTACAGCGAATCGAGTGCGCAGAAGGGGGTTACGGACATGCAGAAGCATACTCCCGCTCTTGCCCAGGCCATCCACGAAGAAAGCATGAAGCAGGCGCGGGAGTTGATTGCCAAACAGGATCACAGTCTCAGCAAGATAGAACTGGAGCAGTTGGTTGAGGCTGTGCTGATTCGCAACTCGCTGAACGGAGAAGGGGACAACAAAGGGTCAAGCTACGCCGCGAAGCTCTTGGGGAGCTTGAGCCGGGTGAACCTCTTTGAGCCGGATATTTCGGTGGGAGTGCTGGCTATGGAGATTCCTGCCGAATGGCGCGACCGATACTCGCTAGAGGAAGCCGGGGCCAAACAGGAGCCAGTTGATCCGCTTCCGCCGGCAGAACAGAAGTACCTGCATGGCGTCCCTGTCTGTACCACCGAGGATGCGAGCAAGAATGTGGAGCGGCAAAAGGCGCTGACAGAAAGCCCAGCACCACCCCCACAGGAATCTAAGCAGGCGAGAATTGGGGATGCCGACACTCCCGCTCTGCCTCCCGCACCAGAACCCACAGGTGAACCGCAGCAGGAGACATGAACGAGAACGGCAACGGAACCAACCACAAGCCCACCGAGAAGGAAGAGATACCCATCACGAAATGCCCGCCTGGAGTTGCCCAGGGAGCGTTCGATAACTTCAAGATTCAGTTTGACCCACGATTAGGTTCACTGCGAGAGTTTTTTCTTGATCCTCGAAGTTACTGCTTCCATAGTCGGAAAGCGCACGAAGCGTGAGGCCAGACTGACGACACACTGCTTTCGGGCTTGCGCGAAAACGTACTAAGTCTGCACTGTTCAGTCGGATCTTTCCCTCGACGGCTTTCAGCTTGAGTTGGAGAAAGCATCATTGGACGGTGAAGTTCGAATCTAGTCATGTCTGGATTGTTTCTTGGCCTTGACAGCTAGGCCAGCTCCCACAGCAAGGCCCGTAGCTAAACCAACGGGTATCCACGAGGCCCAATCTCCCGATATTGCGCTGACAACAGCCCCAACGAGAATGCCTAGGGTCATTCCATATCCCACGAATTTCTTGCTCTGTGGCATCGGCGCTACTCCAAAAGAAGCCGGCGGTATGCAGCGAATTGCACCTCTGGCAGACGCAGGAAATCTTCCACGAACTCCAGCTCGAATCGGACATGGGCAATCACCCAAACGCTGGTCACCTTTTTGTAGAAGCGCAACCCCCACGCCATTGGCTGGGTCTCATGGTGGGTGAGAAAGTACGAGGCACGGAATCGAGTAGTGTGAGCGATCTGAGTTTCATGCACGACCTGGTAGGAGTCGGCCCTGCCGGTGGGCAGTCCCATCCCCTGGAACTGCCTCTCAAGCTCCTGCGCGACGTGCGGATCTATCGAGCCGCTCTGGACCAGGCTTTCTATGGCAGCGGAGAAGCCTGCCTGTATGAAGGCTTGAAAGAAATCGTTATAGAGCTTGCGGATGGCCTCGTCGTCGACCGAGCTCGTCTGTGCCCCCGCGCTACTGGGCACGGCCAAGAAAAGACTGGCAACCAAGATGATGCATGCGGACCTCATGTTGTCCTCCATTCTTCCCTTTAGGGATGCGGGAAACGATAGCACAAGAGAGGGTGGAAGCGCCTACTCCGGGAAGTTCATGCCTGCCCGTCCGCAGGCGGGCGGCGGAGGAGGGATTGGAAGCGGGGTTTTGCGAGCCGATTGCTTCGGGCTTACCCCTGTGTGCAAACCCTTTCACCTTGACAGGGTGTTTCTTTAGCCGACAGGTCTCCAAACAGAGACACACCGTCATCCCCCGGTATTCGGTGGGCGGTAACCGACTGATTCGGTGGAAGATAAGTTACAGATAAATCAGAGAGGATTGGAACGAGCCTTGCTACTGACACGGACGAGGGGAGATGGACAAACCTCAGCTAGTGGCCTACACTAGCAACACTCTTAAAGCGGCTCGGGGAGTCCCGACATGAACGATAAGTCAACCGGTCGGAAGGCAGCGGGAGCAACATGGGTTCGGGTAGCGATGATTGCTGCCCTGGCAGGGGTCGCACTCGCTTCGGCGATACCCGCCAGCGCACAATCTCCTAAGCGGCGGGTTTTCGTCAATGCTCGGGACGCTGCTCACAAACAGGCCCTCAAGGCGATCATCAGTGCGCGGGACCTGCGGCATGAGTTCATTTCGCCGGGCAACGAACTGATCTTTTCCGCCGAACTCACCCGTGGACAGATCGAGGCGGTTAAGCGTCTCGGCGGGCGCGTTGAAGCGGTCCCGCGAGTCTATCCGTTGACCCAGCGGCAGCGTTATGGGGCGCTGCAGAAGCGGGCCACTCCGCTGGGCAAGCCGGTGTGCGGAGACGGCGTATGCCAGGGGAATGAATCCAAGACCTGTCCCGCCGACTGCGGTGAGCCACCGCCGCCAGAACCGCCGCCGGGTCGGGAGTGCGCGCCCCAGGACCAGCGCGAGTACCAGACTCTGCTGCTTTCCGGCTCCTCAGCGGGAGGTTGGGGTGTCAAGCTGCTGGTCGTGGATACTGGCATCAACAAGGATCACCTGGATCTCGACGTCAGCTTCTGCCGGAACGTCACGCGCAGGAGGGTTAAGAACAACTGCAAGGACGATGGCGGTCACGGGACCCACACGTCAGGCTCTGCCGCCGCCAACGGCGGCGCGGATGGTCTCGGGCTGTTCGGGGCAGCTCCCGGAGCCACGCTGGGGATGGAAAAGGTCTGCACGAACCTATGCTGGTTGGACGATTTGGC
>JACZYA010000250.1 GCA_022571295.1 Acidobacteriota bacterium
CTTGCTGGGGGAAACCGAACTGGTCGTGACGGGAGTAGGGCTAGGGCTGGGTGGGTTTGGTTTTTCCTTTTTCTTACGGCAGGCGCAGCGGAACGCACCGCCGCCGACTAGGATAAACCCTGTGTCAGAGCACTCGCGGCAGGTGGGAAAGTTTAGACTTGACCTTTCCCTTGGTGCTAGACTAGATTTAGGTGTTGAGTCATGCATGAGTTTGATTCGGGGGAAGTCGCAAACCCCGCTGCTTCCCTCGAACCCCATCCCGGCCTTGCCGGGTAAATTCACTTCATGCTGGAATCTCCAGACGTTCGGCCTGCGCCGCTGCTTTGCTGATCGAGGCGGACCGCGCACGCAAGGCGCGGAGAATTACTTTTCGGACGGCGATTTCCTGCTTAGGTGAAAACTCCCGGTAGCCGTTTTCGATCAGGGAGAGCGTGGCCCGGTTGATGCCAGTTTCCCGCTCGATTTCTAGCTGGCTCAAGCCGCTCTCTTCTCGCCACTGTTGAAGTTGCTTGCCATTCATTGCACATCCTCCAGACCAAAAAAAAAGCCCCCCTCGCGCTCGTTGCGCGGGTGGGCTTCAAAAGAGCCTCGGTTACTTTAGGCGGTCAAAAGCCGCTCAGCTTTCCTTAGCGCGGTTGGGCATCAGAGTGCCTATTTACTGCGGGCCGTCAGAGCGGCTCAGCTGGTTCAGGGCACGCCGATTAACACCTCCTGTAAACACATCGTTATTAAAGCATCCTACATGGAATGTCAAGAAGTATCTTTCGCTTTTTCGTTGCCCAAGTCGCTCAGCGAAAACCTAAGAAACCCCAGGGTGAACAAATCCCCAGTGAGCGAGGCCGCCGTGGGAGTAGTAGTGCGGGGATGGACCTTGCAGTGGCCGTTGCCGTTTGAGCGGGAAGCCTTGCTAGGCACGAAGCCATCCTACCCACCGCGCCTAGAGAATTGCAACAGCTTCCGGTCAACCTCCTCTGCTACCTCCCGCAACTGAGCGCGCCGAGTGTGGATTACGAACCGAACTCAAACATCATTCTCTCAGCTTCCTCGGCTTCCTTTTTGCAGTTCATGCTCACGAAGAACATTCGCGCCAGCAGGATAATTGCTGCGGTCGTGGAATTCACGACTTCTAAAACCTCGACATCTTTGTAGGCCGGTCTTACTGATTGTCCAACGAATCGCCGCGAGACCTGCAAGAGACCTGAGTGGGTGTAGCTGCACATGGCTTCCCAAGACTCTGTCTTGATGTCTGAAAAGAATCTTTCGCTTGCATACCACCTATCAATGGCCTCCACCATTTCGGTGACACCCGGAAATTTGAATCTGTCGTTCTCAGCGATTTCCTCAATTTGCGCCTCAGTAGCACAACCGTTCACCCAAAGAGCACGGTACAGTGTGTCAAACAAGGGTCGCACTAGGGCGAAGGCAGAACCGTATAGGTGCTTTTCAATCAACAGCGAGATTGACTCGTTGTGTTCGAGGGCAATGTCCATGTAAGCCATAAGCAAGATGTTCTTCGTCGCGTCGGGATACCCTTGGCGGTGGAGCATTTCGTAGATTCCTGTGCGTATGCCTTTGCTCTTGTCCAGTACGGATGAGAGATCATTCATGCCCAAACTCCTTTTCAGTCTCTCTACAATCGTGGCGATCTTGCGGTGGATGCGCTCTGGGCGGAGGCGGAGGGTGCGGTAGCGCGGGATTTCCATTGAGCATTCGGCGGGTACACCCCTCAGCGAGCACGCACTTCCAATCGGAGTCGGTTCTCCTCATTATCGAAAGAAATCTCGACCCTCTGCAATGGGATGGTGTCCTGCTTACTTCCATACCCCAGTTTCACAAAAAACTGCGTGCAGTCCTCAACAGTGAATTGAACTTCCTCACCTGACCCCGAAAATCCAATTCCCGCCAAGGCCAATCGCTCTAATGGTCTGACAGAGATTCCCTTTCCCTTCCATTCAAGAATCTGGCGCATTTTGTTTTCGCCGGGACTAAGAGGTTGTTCCTTTGCTTGGCTGGCAAGTCTCGCTTGAAGAACCTCAATCTTATGTTGCTGTTTCTTGAAGACATCATAAGATGCGACAAGAACAGCCAGCATCATGATTGCCGAAGGTATCCACACTGGCAACGTCAAGCGTGGGATGTAGGTAGCAACAGCAGATGCGATCCCCAGCAGGAGAAGAACCTTGCTGAACCAACTAGCGAGAAGAAGTTTGATGAACTGCCACACTGAGACCTCTTAGCTCACCTTCTTCCGATCCCTCACTTCCTTCATCCTCTTGAGAACATCCCCCTGCGTCACAATCCCACGTTCCTCCAGCAACTCCACGATGGCTGCCAGTTGCAGGCTCCAGATCTCCTATTGGCCGTCCGCTTTGGGACTGGTTCTACGGTCACTGCTAGTTCTCCCCATTCTTATGGAATCGGTACGATCCAAGCCTTGAGTTTCTGCTCACGGCCTATTCGAGCCGACAGAGCCTCTGCTTCAGCTTCCGTTTCAACTAGAATGCGAACCCGGTAAACAGCCCTAATGTCCACCACTACCTGCCACGATCCGTCGGGTTGCTTCTTCCAGATAGTTACATATTTGGTAAGCTTGGTGTCTGTATTGCCCTCTTCATCCTTCCTGGTCACTAGGGCGAGGCCGTGTGTATAGCCCATGTCTCCCGCTCTGGATACAACCGCACCGGTAGCCTCCCAACTCAAGGAAAAACCCGGTGTCTCAGCCAACTCAGACCAAAAATTGCGGATGGCTTCTTTTCCTCGGAGCATAGGGCCATCAGGGGGAAAGAAAATCGCATCATCCGCAACAAAGGAGAGAATGGCCTCGACATCCTTTCCCTCTGCGGCTCTCGACCATTCCGTGTCTCGATTGAAGAGTGTGGCCTGCTCGGAGGCAATATCTACGCGCTGAGTGCATCCGCCGGATGCAAGGCAGGCCAACAGAATCAAGTCAGCCAAACTTGCAAGCCTTAGCATGTGAGCCTTCCTATCGACTGGTTAGCTGCAGAAATGGTGCGCCGAAAGCTGTGGGGGTGTCAAGGTGGAAGGCTAAGCGACCTTGCTATTCGTATGCTCGG
>JACZYA010000251.1 GCA_022571295.1 Acidobacteriota bacterium
TAGCGCCTTAGGTAGTGCTGGTCGGTTCGTTTTTGAACAGCCATGGGGGACGGCAGGCGAGAGCATCGGTCCAGGGAGGTCCGCCACGAGATCTTAGGCACACCCGCCATGGCATTGGCAATTTGCCTAGTTGGAAGTCTCATTGTTGCCTGTTGTGTTGCTAGCCGTGATTTCTCATCCGCCCAGCTTCCATTTAATGCCCGGACCACAGTGCGTCTCGGCGGTTTTCTATTGAATCTGCGGGTCTGGAGAAAATTAAGAAGAGCGTCAGTGTTGCTCAGAAACCGCTTTCCAACGTAGCTTTGCCAATCCGCAAGAGGCTTCAACGCCTTATCAAGATCTCCCTTATCAAGTTCTGCCTTATCAAGATCTCCCTTATCAAGATCTTCCTTCTTCCCGGCCGCTAACAGCCTTGGAACGATGTCGGGCCAGCTTGCTTCCAGCCTGTCGATTATCTGGTCTCTATAGTCCCATAGCTGGTTGTCTTCGATCTCATGAGGTCTTCCCGGTCGTCGTTTGTATTCTCCGCTAGTTTCGAAAGAAATTAGGGGTTGAAACACCTCGCGTTCTAGCGCTTCAACTCGGCCTTCCAGAGCTTCGAGCCTCTTCTTGACCGTTGCCCGACCCCTCTTTGCTCGCCTTTTGGTTTTAGGGGCGGTTTTTCTCTCCGTGGAACTCTTTCGGATTTTGCGCTTTCTCCGCATAACTAAAACCATTCCACGCGATGCCCGTTTATCGATTTTTGCCACGAACAAGCAGTCTAGCTTTTCCGCGCAATTCTAGCATTTAATTGTAGCCGTGATTGCAAACGAAGCGCAAAAAGAGGGCAAAGATGACAACTACATTGAACCTTGAGACGAAGAAGCTATTTCCGTGCCCTGTTTGCAAAGTTCCTCTGGATGTCCGTGAGAGCAAAAAGGAGAAACCGTATGTTGTCTGTGATTCTTGCGGAGTGCAGATGTTCGTTCGAAATCGCGCAGGAATCGGTGCGTTCAATCGGTTGGTAGAGCGCGCAGAGACGGAGGACATTTGGGAAGAGCTTGCCAAGCTGGGCAGACGGTACCGAAGGCAGTGCCCGAAATGCGGTCGCAGCTTCTGGGTGGAAAAGAAACTGATCAAAACCAGTGACCTAGACGGAAGTTTTCGCGGCTTCCGTTGCCCCGAGAATGACTGCAGGGCGATCGTAAAATGGGAGGAGGAATCATGAGACTTACTCTGGTTGGTGGAATGGCTGTAGCGGGATTTGTGATTTCGCTCGTGCTGCTCATTTACGTAATCAGGATGGAATCGCGCAAGCGAGAGCAAGGTGGAACAGATTCATGGCCACCTCAGATGCGATGAGATTGGAAGCCGAGATGAAGAGTACGCAGTTCCTCCAGGCAGGCGAGGAACTCCTGACCATAAGCGAACTGGCCGCGCTCCTCAAGGTCCCGAAATCATGGATCTACGCTCATACGAGGCCCCGTTCAAAAACTCGTTTACCTCACGTCAAGCTGGGGAAATACCTCAGGTTCTCTGAACATGAAGTGAGAGCCTTCCTGCAACGGCTAAACAGGGGATGAGATGTCAGCGAGGCGGGGTACACTAGGGACCGTGCAGGAAGGCGAAGACGAGCCACAAGGAGCAAGGAGGCTCAAAATGGCTCGTCGTCGATTCCAAGGAGGGTGTCTCTTCAAACGGGGCACCCGACGCAAGGTCTGGGTAGGCCGATGGCGGGAGATGGCAATCGGAAAGGACGGAAGCCCGAGGAAAGTCCACAGGTCTGTAGTCCTCGGCCCGGTTGCTGAGATCCCAATCAAGGGAGACGCAAGAAAGGTGCTGGAGCAACGCTTGCAGGCGGTCAACGGGGGCACACACCAGCCTGAGTCCACAATGACGTACGCCGACTTCGTGGATTCGCGCTGGAAGCCCGCGATGCTGCCCACTTACAAGCATTCAACTCGGCAACAGTTCGAGCTCGCTCTAGGCAACCATCTCCTTCCCACTTTCGGACAGCACAGACTTTGCGACCTCAGTAAAGCAGAAGTGCAAACCTTCTTCGGGAACCTTCTCCAACGTCTGTCAGCCGACACTGTGCATGGAATCCATCGCATTCTGCGGCGGACCCTCTCAACTGCGGTGGAGTGGAGCTTTATCCAGAAGAACCCCGCCAGTGGGGTAAAGCTTCCACCTCGCCGTAGACGGGAGCCCCCGTTCATCAAGCCCGAGCAGTTTCAGGCTTTGTTGGCCGTTCTGCCCGAGCCTGTTCGGACCATGGTGCTGCTGGCGATGATGACTTCCATGCGCATCGAGGAAGTTCTGGCGCTGCGTTGGGGAAGGGTGGACCTGGAGAGGGGAGTAATCCGTGTGGTCGAGACTTTCTACCGGGGCCAATTCAGCACGGTAAAGACTCGGTGCTCGGAACGCCAGATTCCTTTGAGTCCAGTAATTCTCGCTGCGCTTCGTGAGAGGTGCGAGAGAACGAACGCTGGACCGGAGGATCTGGTCTTTGCCACGCGCAACGGAACCCCGTTGAGCGATGGCAATCTGCGAAAGCGGGACATCTACCCCGCCTGTGACCGGCTGGGCATTCCCCGGCTCGGCTGGCATGCGCTCCGGCATCTGCACAGCACTTTGCTGTCGCAGTTGGGTGTGCCGATTGCCGTGGCGCAGGCACAGTTGGGGCATGCGGACCCGCGCATCACACTCTCCATCTACACCCACGTGCTTCCGGGCGCGCAGCGGGAAGCAGTGGAGCGGTTGGAGCGCCATTTGTTCCCAACTGTTCCCAAGTTGCACCATCCTGGTGCAGAGCGGGCACTGGTGGAACAAGAGGTAACTCAGTGAAGGACAAGAAGAAAACGGTGGTAGGCGCGAATGGATTCGAACCATCGACCTCTACCGTGTCAAGGTAGCGCTCTTAACCACGACTCTGCAACAGCCGAAGTGGTTTACTCCCCGCTTTGGAGTGACACGAATCATCCTGACATGCAAGCGCTCACGCAATGATCTGCCCTGCCGCCACCGCCACCAACTTTTCTGTGGGCGTGTCGGGATTGAGCTCCTGCAGCCGCTTCAGCCGGGGAACTAG
>JACZYA010000089.1 GCA_022571295.1 Acidobacteriota bacterium
CCTCGCTGTGGGGCGACACCCTCAGCGCCGCCCAACGGGACGCTTGGGACCAATACGCTCTCAACGTGCCCCTCCCGGACACCCTGGGCGAACCCCGCAACGTCGGCGGCCTCGGGATGTACGTCCGGACGAACATCCCGATCGCCCAGGCCGGCCTGACCCGCGTCGACGACGCCCCCTCGATCTTCGACCTCGGCCCGTTCACCAATCCCGACGTCGCGTCTATCACCGCCCCCGACGCCCTGCTGCTGAACTTCGACAACACGGACGCCTGGGCCAACGAGGACGAAGCCGCCATGCTGGTGTACGGCAGCCGGGCAAACAACCCGTCCATCAACTATTTCAAGGGTCCCTACCGCTTCGCCGGCTCCATCCTGGGCAACGGCACGACGCCCCCCACGTCGCCGGCGGCGATCACGATGCCCTTCGTCCTGGTCGCCGGCCAACGTGCGTTCCTGCAGGTCCGCGTCACACGAGCAGACGGGCGCCTGAGTGGCGTCGGTCGGTTTCAGGGCGACGTCGTTTGACCCGCCGCCCGGCCCCGCTCCCGACGGCGTGCGGGAGTACACACTGGTGATTGAAGAGGATGTCCCGCACGAGGTGGCGCCCGGCGTAACCATCCCGGCCTGGACCTTCAACCGCACCGTGCCCGGCCCGGTTCTGCGCGTGACCGAAGGCGAGCTGCTGCGAGTGACGCTGGTGAACAAAGGGAGCTTGCCGCACACGATTCATTTCCACGGCATCCACCCCGCTGCCGCCGACGGCGTGTTTGAGCTGGTGCCGCCGGGCGGGACTTACACCTACGAGTTCATCGCGCGCCCCTTCGGCATCATGCCCTACCATTGCCACTCCATGCCGACTTCCCAGCACATCCACAACGGCTTGTACGGGCTGATGATCATCGATCCCAAGCCGGGCCGCCCGCCCATGCGCGAGTTGGTGATGGTGATGAGCGCTTTCGACCTCGACCGCGACGGCGAGGCCGACTTCTACGCCTGGAACGGGCGCGCGTTTCAGTACGCCGATAACCCGATTGAACTCGCCCTGGGCGAGCCGGTGCGGATGTACGTGGTGAACTTTTTTGAAGAGGCGATGGTGCCGCACCTGCACGCGAACCTGTTTCAACTTTATCCTTCCGGCACCATGCTCAAGCCGAGCGAGTACACCGACGTCAAGACCCTGAGCATCGCCGAGCGCGCCATACTGGAGTTCCAGTACGACTACCCCGGCACTTACATGTTCCAGTGCCACGTCACCGAGCACATGGAGCAGGGCTTGATGGGCTGGTTCAACGTGGTGGAGAAAACACAGGCGGCCCAGCGCCGGCCGTAGCGAGATACTGAAATTGACTTTGCACCATTGCGACCTCCATGTCATTCCGAGTGCAGCCCCGCCGTCGGCGGGGCGGGTGAGGAATCTGCTTTCGTCGGAAACAACTGCCAAGCAGATTCCTCGTCGCCTCTGGCTCCTCGGAATGACAAGGGGGGAAACTGTCGTAGCAGGTTATTCGTCGCTTTCGTCAGGGCACGGCTTCAACCGTGCCGTAAAGAGCGCCGTTGGTCAGGGGCTTTAGCCCCTGAGGCAGAGTCTTCGGCAAACACAATGGCTTGTTTTGGCATTTTATGGGGTAGCCTGTAGGGAACATGGCACAAACGGAGAGAAACACAGCAGGGAAGTCGTCGCGCGCGGTTGTGATTGCCAGCGCGCTGCTGCCGGTGCTGCTGCTGGCGGGCATTTTGTATTTCCTGGTCACGCGGGGCACGGGACTCAACCTGGCCGCGCCGGCTCCGATTGAGAAGCTGGAGTTTGAGCGCATCGTGCTGCGCCCGGGCGAAATCCGCGCCCACGTCATCAACACCGGCCCCGAGGCGGTGACGATTGCGCAGGTGCAGGTGGGCTTCCTGAGCCGGGCCAGTTGGGAGTTCACCGTCAGCCCCGACCCCACCATTGCGCGGCTGGGCCGGGCGGTGGTCAGCATTCCCTACCCGTGGACGCCGGGCGAGCCCTACGAGATTGTCCTCATCACCGCCAACAGCCTGATCTTTACGCACGAGATTGAAGTTGCCACCGAGACGCCCACCGCCGGCCCGGCCATGCTGGGCCGCTTCGCGCTGCTGGGCATCTACGTCGGCGTCATCCCGGTGTTTCTGGGGATCGGCTGGCTGCCGTTTCTGCGGGCGCTGTCGCAGCGCTGGTACTTCTTTCTGCTCAGCTTGACGGTGGGGCTGCTGGTATTCCTGGGCGTGGACGCGCTGGAAGAGGCGCTGGAAAACGCCGAGCACGTGCCCGGACCCTATCAGGGTGTGGCGCTGATTCTGATCGGATTGTCCATGAGTTTGCTGGGGCTCTACGCCGTCTCGGGCTGGCTCAAGCAGCGGGCGCAGAAGTCATCGGGGTCCGGCGCAAACTTGTTGCTGGCCTACACCGTCGCCTTCGGCATCGGCGTGCACAACCTGGGCGAAGGGTTGGCGATTGGCGGGGCCTACGCGCTGGGCGCGGTCTCGATGGGCACGCTGCTGGTGCTGGGCTTCACGCTGCACAACTTGACCGAGGGCGTGGCGGTGATAGCGCCGGTGGTGCGGTCGAATTTCCACTGGTCACACCTGATTTGGCTCGGTTTGTTGGCGGGCACGCCCACCATTGCCGGCACGTTGCTGGGCGCCTTCGCTTATACCGCGCTGTGGGCGGTGCTGTTCCTGGCCATCGGTGCCGGAGCGGTTTTCCAAGTTGTGATTGAAATTACCCGCTATCAAATGCAGCAGGCCGGCGCGGCTGCGCTCGCCAGCGGCCCCAGCTTGGCCGGCTTCGCCGCCGGCCTCGCCATCATGTACGTCACCGGCCTCTTCGTCACCGTTTAGCCTAGAACAGTGCCGTCAGTTCAGAGCGCATCGAATAAGACCTTTTCGGCAAGGTCGCAGCAGCCTACGGAGCTTGCCCTGTTTGTCCCGAGTGGAGTCGAGGGACGCTTTATTGCGGGGGGAAGTTCATGCGGCGAAGAAGAGGTTTGATGCGTGGGTTGTCCTCTCCGTGTCCCACAGTCCAGAGAACCATGTCAATTCTTCTGGGCGTCCAGAAGTCCGTCCCGAAAATTCGGTTGTTATCTCGAGCCTTAGAACGCAGGATATCTATGAGGACGGAACCGTCACGGGGCTTGAGGTCCTCAGGTATCATCCCACGAATGAGAGAAACTTCCTCTAGCGTAACTACTTCTTGAAGCGCTTTCACCATAAACTGGTCAACAGTTCCAAAGTGTCTAGGAAATATGATTGCCAGCAAGCCAGAGGCGCCTGCAGACCCAAGTCCCTTGATCTCGCGGGCGATTTTCAGCCCTTCTGCAATATCCTCTTTGTTGAATTCCAATAGTCGTTCTTTTATGGCCCAGAGTTCTGCCATCGCGGTATCACTGCCCTCGTATTTCTTGAAAGCATTGGTTGTTGTCGCTAGACGATTAGCCCCTGTGTATTTCCAGCGGAAGTACTTATTGAGCAAGAAGTCATACCAGCCGTGGGCATCTAGCTTCTGAACTGTTGCTGGATCAAGACGATCCATCTCCCGCTCAAGTTCCAGGTTCTCCGGCTTGACGAACTGCCAATAAGTTTCCAAAGCAAGCGTCCAAGTCTCCGGAATGCGTGTGTGCCAAAGCCATGCAACTAATGACGGGAGGGACTCCTGAAGTTGGGGTTCCAACACTCTTTGCTGAGGTAATTGCGGTTGTTGCCTGCCACAATTGGCACAGAATCTAGCTTCTTCTGGCAAGAGGGTACCGCAAAATATACAGCACATCCTTCTTCAATCCTTTGTTCTTACACTAGTTGCGGATGGCTTCATGCGTTGAATGCCATCCTAAGCCCCCGCCTACGGGCAAGTCAACGCGAGCGGAGCTCTAGCCCCTCAAGTTCAGCCCAGCCCCGCCAGCGGCGGGGCCAGCGGCTTCCGCCTGCCTACCGCAGGCAGGCCGCTGGGTCCCACGGGCAGAAGCTTGCCTGCGGCAAGCAGGCCCGTGGGCTGAACTTCAGTCGCGGAGGAAAGCCGGCGATACCCGTACGGCTATCGCCGCTACTAGCTGGTGGATGGTAGCGGCGATAAACCTGGTTTGCCCTTCGGCAAGCCGAGGGGCAGGGTTCATCGTCGGTCTTCCGTCTTTGGTCTAGGCTAGGGGTTTGAGGGCTTCCAGAACCTCGTTGACGTCGGGCTGGTCAGCGATGTCATAGACTTTTTTCCAGGCGACCTTGCCGTCCTTGCCCACAATCACCACCGCGCGGTTGCTGATGCCGGGGAAAGGCGGCCCTTCGCGCAGCAGGCCGTACTGCTGGATGACTTCCGCGTGCGGGTAGAAATCGCTGCAGAGCGGATAGTTGAGTTTGCCAATGCAATAGTTCTGCCATCCGATGTGGCAGGGGATGGAATCGACGCTTATGCCCACGACCTGGGCATCTACTCCGGCGAAGCGGTCCAGAACCGCGTTAAACGCCGGCATCTCGCGTGTTCAAACCGGTGTGAAATCCAACGGGTAGAACACCAGCACTGCGTTTTTCTGGCCGCGCAAGCTGGAGAGTTTGAAAGTGCCTTTTTCCTCTCCGGTTACGCTGGCCAGCTCAAAATCCGGCGCCGACTGACCGACCTGAATCTCTTCCACGGTTTCACCTCTCTCCATTAAGACAACTTACACGAATGGGACTTGGGTACGACGCGCCCCCTCTTACATGCAGGGGCCATTCCATTCTATCGAAGTGCCCGGTGCCGTCAAGCCGCCTTCGCGCTGGGCGGGGGCCAAGTTGTCATTCTGAGCTTGCCTGCCGAAGGCAGGCGGGCGAAGAATCTCCCCGCCTCGGGCGGGACAAGCCTGCCTGCGGTAGGCAGGCAGGTGCCCCGCTGGAAAGAGCGGGACAGGCCGCCGGGCTCAGCGGCAAAATCAACATCGTGAAACTGACTCATTCCCCGCAGCCGATGCCATCGGGCGGGCGTTCGTGCTAGGATGGCGATCATGCAGTTCCGCAGCGGGGAGCGCGGATGCAACTGAAGGAACTGGTCGCCCGTTACCATGAGTTGGCCGACGGCTACGACCGGGCCATCCACCTCTCTGAGCTCGGCCTGCCCAAGCAAGAGCTGGAGCGGGAACTCTCTGCCTTGGAAGAGGATTACCAGATCAGCCGCTTCCTTCGCCTGACGCGCGCGCCCGACGACGAAAACCGTCCTCGACCGGGCGGCGCCGCGCTCTATACCATCAACGGCTACGACTACTCCCACCTCGCCATCCTGCCGGAAATCGAATCGCTGCTCTAGTGGGAGGCTGACTCGGAAACGCTGCCTCGGTACCACTTCTGCCCCGCGCGCACGGCCACCGGCAGGCGGTTCTGCTTGCGCGGGAACGGGCAGGTAAAAGCCGCGCTGTAGTTGCAGGGCGGGTTGTAGGCTTGGTTGAAGTCCACCGTGATGGTGCCGCTGGCGCTCCCCTCCACGTCAAGGTAGCGCGCCAGCGGATAGCTTTCCTTCCCGCTGGTCTCGTCCGTGAACATGAGCATGAAGCCGCGTTCTTCGATCTCCCGCGCCTCGGTGGTGGTGGAATACACTTCCAGCCGGCAGGGTGTCCCGTGCAACTCAAAGTGCAGCTCGCCGTAAATCCAGTAGGGCCGCTGGCTCCCGTGGCTGTCGATCAGGTGGATGGGCTCCGGGTCGCTGTGCGGAACGACCGTGCCCGTCACGCGGTAGGCCGGGTCAATGGGGAAGTACTCCATCCCGGTGAACTCCAATAGTGCCGGGAGCCGCGTGTCGTACACCTCAAACGTGCGGCCCCAGGACGGGTGCAGCACATAGAGGAAATTGAAGCGGCCGATGCGGAAGCTGGCGCGGTCTTCCAACCTCAGCTCGGTGAGAGGCTGCGGGGGATCGTCCAAGCTCCAGACCGCTCCCTGCGCCGCCCTCAAGGTTGGGGTGTCCGAGCTTCCCTCGACGACTGCGTGAACCGGAGCCACATCCTCCCCGGTGAGCTTCACGTCGGCTTCGGGGCCATTTCCGATGGCGGTGCGCGCTGCGTCGCGCAGGTAGGCGCGATGCACCATCGCAAGCTGCGAGAACGGGCTGCGGAACCGGCGGTCGCGCTCCTGCTGGAAAGTCTGAATTTCCTCCAGGTAGGTCGCTCCCGTGCTCGCCGGCGGAGCTTCAGCTTGCCGGCAGGCCGCCAGCGACAGAAGCAGGCCGACCGCCACGGCCAGCGTATTTTTCAAGAGGTTCATAACCGCCCACCGGTATTCATTTGAGCGAGGCGTCGCGCGCGGCTTTGAACTCGGCGCTTTCGTTCCAGCGCGGCAGTTCCCGTTGCTGGGCCACGCGCCAGCCGATGTCCAGCAGCAGCCGCGTATGCTGCACCGTGCCCGACCAGTCCCAGTCCGGCTTGATCTCGTCGCTGGGCTGGTGGTAGTCGTTGGCGACGTATTCATTGTGCTTCTGCTTGCCGTAGTCTTCCGGTTTGCCGATCACCTCCAGGCCGGGGTCGAGATAGATGGCGGGCACACCGACTTTCGCCAGGCTGAACTGGTCGCTGCGGTAGAAGAAACCTTGTTCAGGGAACTGATCCGGCTTCACTGTCATGCCGAGGGCGCCCGCGGCGGCTTCCACCACTCCGTCCAGGTCGGACTTGCCGTAGCCGACCACGGTGATGTCGCGCGTGGGCCCGGTGGTGTTGGCGCCGTCAATGTTGATCACCGCCGCCGTCTGCGCCAGGGGGAGCAGAGGGTTCTGGGCGTAGTAAGCCGAGCCCAACAGGCCGGACTCCTCCGCCGTCACCGCCAGGAAGAGGATGGAGCGTTGCGGCGGCTGTGGCGCGCGGGCGAAGGCTTCGGCAATGGTCAGCAAGGCCGCCACGCCGACGGCGTTGTCGGCAGCGCCGTTGTAGATGGTGTCGCCGTTCGCCGCCTGGCTCATGCCCAGGTGGTCGTAGTGCGCCATATAGGCGACGTACTGCTCGGCCCGCGCGCCGCCCCGCAGCAGCCCGGCGACGTTGGGGGAGGCGATGCGCCGCACCTTTTGCCGCAATTGGGTCGAGACCGTGATGCCCAGCGGTATGGGTTGGAAGTCGCGCCGAGTGGCCACTTGCTGCAACTCCTCCAGCGTTTCCCCCACCAGCCCCAGGATCTTCGTTGCCGCCTCCCGGCTGACCCAGGATTTGAGCGGCAGCGGGGGCGGGGAATTGGGCCCGCGCTCCAGCGAGAATTGTTCGCCCGTCCAGGAGCTTTGCACCACTTTCCAAGGGTAGCCGGCGGACTCGGTGGTGTGGATGAGGATGGCGCCGGCGGCTCCCTGCCGGGCGGCCTCTTCGTACTTGTAGGTCCAGCGGCCGTAGTAGGTCAGCGCCTTGCCGCCGAACAATTCCGGCTCTTCGTCGGTGGCCGGGGGATCGTTCACCAGCAGCAGCAGGATTTTTCCTTCTACGTTCACATCCTTGAAATCGTCCCAGTCAAACTCGGGCGCGGTGATGCCGTAGCCGGCGAACACCAACTCGCCCCGCACGGCCAGGGAGGCCTGTTCCAGGTCGGTTTCAGCCACGAAATCATTTTGGTACTGGAAGCTCAGCCGGCGGCCCCGGCCGAAGGCGCGCAGGCGGGGGGAGTTGGTGACCGTCTTGCCTACCACCGGCACGCTTTGGAAATAGGTTCCGTCTTCGCCCGCCGGCTCCAGCCCCAGTCGGCGGAACTGTGCCGCAATGTAGGTCGCCGCCAGCTCGGAGCCGCGACTGGCGGGCGCGCGACCTTCGAGCAAATCGTCGGCCAGGAACTCGGTATGCGCGCGCAGGGTCTCCGGGGTCACGGTGTCCGCCGCCGGCCCGCCGCCCCGCGCGCAGCCAGCTCCCAGAAGCCCTGCCACCGTCAGTGCAACCACACCCACCATCCGCAGTTTGTTCATTGATTCATCCCCCCTAGTCTTGCGCTCCAGCTTCGTGCCCTCCCGCTGCAAAGCGGAACAAGCGCCCCATTAAACTAATTAACCCTTCAGCGAATCAACTACTTTCGCGCCGGAAGAAAATCCCGACCGCCGCAGACAAGAATGCCTGCCTGCGGTAGGCAGGCGGGTGCCCCGCCGAAAAATCGTTGACTCGGAACAATTGGGCGGGTGCAGAGCACCTCTTCCGAACTGTTTTCTTTTTTACTTGGCAGAGCTTTACCCTCACGCGCCGAGCCCCGTGGCTTGTCCTGAGCGAAGCCGAAGGGCACCTGCCACGGGGCGGTAAAAGGAAAGGGTGGCGTCGCCCTGGGTGCGAGTGCGGGACTTGCGGAGTGTGCCGTAATTTTCGGCGAGGGTGTAGCTCTTGCTGTGCTCGGCGACGACGAGGGCATCGGGTGCGAGTAGAGAGCTTGCGCCGAGAAAAGTAAGCGCACGGTCATATTCTTCGGAGGCCTGATAGGGCGGGTCGAGGAAAACCAGGTCGAGGCGCACGCCTTTGCGTTCAAGCGTCTTCAGTCCGGCGCAGACATCGAGCGCCAAAATCTCGTAGCCTTCCTCAATCTTTAGCGCTGCCAGGTTTTCCCGGATGACCTTGTTTGCCGCACGGTGGCTTTCAAGAAAATAGGCCCGGCGCGCGCCGCGGCTGAGCGCTTCCAGGCCGACCGCGCCCGAGCCGGCGTAGCAGTCGGCGAAGACCGAATCCACCACCGCCGCTCCAATCAGATTGAAGAGGGTCTCGCGCAGGCGGTCGCTGGTGGGGCGCGTGCGCACACCGGCCAGGGTCTTCAGCCGGCGGCTCCGGAACTGGCCTGCGATGATGCGCATCAGGCGACGTCGGCCAACTGGTAGCGCCGCTGCCAGGAGCGGCGCAAGTATTCGACCGTGGCGTCAAACTCGGGCGGACGCGCGGCCACAAACTCGAAGGCGTCGTTCTTGGCCGCCGACAACAGCTCCTGGTCGCGCAGCAGGTTGGCAATGCGAAAGCTGACGAAGCCGTGCTGGCGGGTGCCGAGGAATTCGCCCGGGCCGCGCAGCTTGAGGTCAAGCTCGGCGATCTTGAAGCCGTCCTGGGTCTGCGTCATGGTGTCGAGCCGCTCGCGGGCCACGTCGCCGACGTTGGCGGGCGTCATCAGGATGCAGTGGGAGGCGTGGCGGCCGCGCCCGATGCGCCCGCGCAGTTGGTGCAGTTGCGCCAAGCCGAAGCGCTCGGCGTGCTCGATCACCATCACGGTGGCGTTGGGCACATCCACGCCGACTTCGACCACGCTGGTCGCCACCAGGATTTGGGTTGTGCCGCGGCGGAAGGCATCCATCACCTGGGCTTTTTCTTCCCGGCGCAGCCGCCCGTGCAGCAGGCCCAGGCGCAGCCGGTCGAAAACATTTTTGGACAGGCGCTCGTACTCTTTGGTCGCAGCTTTGAGCTCCTGCTTGGACTCGTCAATCACCGGATAGACGATGTAGGCCTGCCGTCCGGCGCTGACCTGCTTGCGGACGAACTCCCAGACGCCGGCCGAGCGCTCGTCGGTGACCCAACGGGTTTTGATGGCAGTGCGGCCGGGCGGCAGCTCATTGAGCAGGCTCATCTCCAGGTCGCTGTAAAGCGTGAGCGCCAGCGTGCGCGGGATGGGGGTGGCGGTCATCACCAGCACGTCGGGGCGGGCGTTGGCGCCCTGCGCTTTGCGGATCAGCTCCAGGCGCTGCATGACGCCGAAGCGGTGCTGCTCGTCCACGATGATGAAGCCCAGGCGGTGGAAGGCGACCTCTTTTTCCAGCAGCGCGTGCGTGCCCACCAGCAGGTCCAGGTCGCCGTTCTCCAGGTCGGAGCGGGTCTGTTTTTTTTCCTTGGCGGGCAGTCCGCTGACCAGCAGCCCGATGCGGTAGGGCGTCTGCGCGAAGCGTTGCACGGCGGAGAGGTAGTGCTGCTCGGCCAGGATTTCGGTGGGCGCCATCAGCGCCACCTGGTAGCCGTTTTCCATTGCGATGATGGCGGCCTCGAACGCCACGATGGTTTTGCCGGAGCCGACGTCGCCTTGCAGCAAGCGGTTCATGGGGAAGGGCTGCTGCATGTCGCCGGCAATCTCCTTCAGCACGCGCTTCTGGGCGGCGGTGGGGTGGAAGGGGAGAATCTTCTTGATGGCCTGGCGGATGTTGTCGTTGAGCGCGAAGGCGATGCCACGCGCCTGCCGCGCCCGCTGCCGACGCAGCGCCAGGCCCAGCTCCAGAAAAAAGAATTCTTCGTAGATCAAGCGCTGCTGCGCGAGGGTGCGGAAGGCTTCCAGCAATTCCAAGTTGGCGTCGGCGGGAGGGAAGTGCGCTTGCTGGCGCGCGGCGCGGCGCGGGGCGAAGCCGTGCTGGGCGCGCAGGCTGGCGGGCAGGGGATCGGGCATCGTGCGCGGGAGGTGTTCGAGCGCGTAGTGCACCAGCCGGCGGAAGACGCGCGAGCTGACCGGCCCGGCGGCTTCGTAGATGGGCACGATGCGGCCCGACTCGGTGGAGTCGGCCGCCGCGCCCCGCGCGGAGAGGACTTCGTGCTGGGGCTGAATCATCTGCAACTGGCCGGGGCGGTGGGGGTCTTCTTCCACCTTGCCGTAGAGCACCACGCGCTGGCCGGGGCGGAAGACGCGCGCGAGGTAGTCGCCGTAGAACCACTTGGCGTAGAGGATGCCGGTCTTGTCGCTCGCCGCCAAGTGGAAGACGCCCCGACGGCCGCGCCCGCGGAAGCGCACCAGCCCGGCGGTCATCACTTCGGCGGCGACGCAGGTCTTCATGCCGGGGCGCAGCTCGCCCACCGGGGTGAAGTGGATGCGGTCTTCGTAGCGAAAGGGGAGGTAGTAGAGCAGGTCTTCGACCGTGGCCAGGCCCTTCTGCTGCAACTGCTCAGCGCGGCTGGGGCCTACGCCCGGCAGAGCGGTCAGCGGCGACGAGAGCGCAAGTTCCATCCCGCGCGCTACTATAGCATTAGGCGCGCACCCTGCACCCCGTTGGGCGTGCAACCCGAATCGTCAGGGCAGGGTTTTTCGGAGCCCCGCTCTGCGGGGCGGAGATGCCGCTTCCCGAGTTTGATCGTCCGGAAGAGGTGCTCGGCACCCGCAGGTAGGGCAAGGCCTTGAACCTTGCCGCGGCAGGGGACAAGCCCCTCCCCTACCTTACTCACGTCAGGGCACGGCTTTAGCCGTGCCGTAAAGTGCCACCCTAGATTCGCGGCTTTAGCCGCTGAGGCCCTCAGGGGCTAAAGCCCCGTGAGTGCTCGGCGAATAACGGCAGGGTTAAAACCCTGCCCTGACGCAAAGCGGGTGCGGAGCACCTCTTCCGGACTAGTCTTAGTAAAACGGGCTCTCGCACGCCCTGGCCGAAGTCAACGGCCAGATCCGCCTGCTCTTCGGAGGCAAGGTTTGAAGTTGGTGGAAAAACAGTCGTTATGCTATGCGAATTCGAAGCGGCCTTTCACGATGCGGCCCTCAAAGATGGTCGTTGCCGAGTCTCTTCTGCCATGAGCAAAGTAAGTTGTGACAATCTCAATTTTCGCACCGCCCTCAGCCGCAAGTGTCGTGAACAAACCCAAGTCATGAAACGCTTCAGTATAGTAAGGAAATTGAGCGGATATTCTGTGCGAGGCATAAGGCAAGATAGTCAACCTTTCTTCTCTTTCAAAGCTGCCTGTCTTTTGCTCAGCTTCTGCAATAATGCTGAATCGCAACTTCTCGATACGCACAGGCGTCATAGACATATTAGCGAGTTCGATCACCAACTCGCCCCCTTCCCCCCGATAGCATTCAACAAGAAGGTGGATTCGCTTGCGCTCTGCTTCAATAGAGCGCTGGAGTGCCCACAAGCGGAAAGCAACAAATGCCTGCGCTATAGCTGCAACAGCGATCGCCGCAGTCAGCACCACAATCAGCCAGTCACCTGTCGTGAGACCAGGGTCGGGGATTCCGGGATAACCTGCGAAAGGCGGCATACGGAACGGCCACATTGGGTAGGAGCATAGCGCCGATGTCGCTTGACGGTCAACAACTGGTGCGCTGCCCGTACTGCATCTCGGTGCAACCGTGCGGGCCGGGCGGCGCGCTGTTGCTCGACCCGGGCAAGCCGCCTGCCGTGAAAATGGTGAGCTGAATATGAGTAAAAAGAAAACGCCGAACCTGAAGATCGAAAAGCCCAATCGCGTGCGCCGAGA
>JACZYA010000090.1 GCA_022571295.1 Acidobacteriota bacterium
TCAATGGGTTCGGGGGGCGGGATGGAGAGCAGGGCTTTGAGGGCATCGAGGTGTTGCTGACGATAAGAGCGGGTGCCCCGCCGTTGGCGGGGTAAACCGAGCACCTCTTCCGAACTGTCTCTGTTGGGGAAAGGAAGGGTGAGGAAGCGGAGGAGTTTGAAGCGAGTGCGGGGGGAGGGCGAGCGCTGGCCGGATTCGAGAGCGTGGAGGTGAGAGAGGGAGAGGTCGAGGAGGTAGGCGGTGTCCTTGAGAGTGAGACCGTGCTGGAGGCGGAAGGCGCGGAGGCGTTGGGCGAGGTTGCGTTCCGGCATGAGGATGAGGCGGAAGAAGGCGCCGGAGTAGTCGGGGGCGAACTCTGCAAAGGGGTCGGCTGCCCCTCGACTCCGCTCGGGATCTCCGCCCCGCAAAAAGCGCCCCTCGGCTCCGCTCCCTTCGACTGCGCTCAGGACAGGCGGGGTCTTCGCTACGCTGCGACTTCGCTCCGAGAGCGCGCGAAAATCATGGAAGAGGAAGGCAGGATAGGGGTCGAGGACTTCATTGATGAGGTCGAAGGGGTCAGCTTGGCCGTGGACGGTTTGTCGGGCTTGGTCGGGTGGGAGGAGAAGTTGGGCGAGGCGGTAGCCGATGCGGGGGGAAAGCGTTTGCCCTCCTACGCCCTTCGAGCTACGGACGGCAGGTGGCTCGTGACCCGTGACTCGTGGCTCGTGGGAGGAGTAGAAGCCGGATTCGATACGGGTCAACGTGCGGCGGGAGATGCCGCTGAGTTTAGAGAGTTGATTGATGCTGAGGCGGTGCTTTTGCCGGAATTGGCGGAGCAATTCCGGCAGGTTGATTGGGTTAATAGTTGATTGGTTCATTGGCAAGACCGAAGCGAAACTCGGTGAAGGCGGTACGGGGTAGTCGGTTCGCGGTACGTGGGAAAAGCGGGGGACCTAAGACGGCTTTGCGCTACCGTATTGTCGAAAAACTAGTCCAGGGCTGCGCGGAGTAGGGCGAGGACTTGTTCTGCTCGTCCTGAGCAACGTCGAAGGAAGTGCAGCCGCGACCGAAACAACTACAGAACCGGTCAGATCCTTCTCTTCTTAGTTGAACAATCCCCGGGGGCAGGCCGCAACGGTTTATATTCCTCCGTTGAGCATGCAGAAAAACCAGTTGGCCAAGGCGCACGCACCTTGCATAACAGGCGCATTTGCATAGGAGCATCAGCATTAACTTTCTCAACAGTGACACTAACATTGGTTGGTCCCGCCAACTCAATCAACCTGGTAAAGTCGGCGCAATAATATCTTGGGCAGTATCCTACAATCGAAATCGGATCGCCCGTTCTCATCAGTAGCGCATAGCGGTCGTATCGATTTTGGATATCTCTCATCAAGAAGAGTTCCTGTCCTGGAACTAGTTCTTTAATACGATTGCGATGCTCAGGAAGGAGATGTCGTACTCCGCGGCTAAAGAAATACACCTTATACAAATTGTTTTTAGTGGGTTCGGGACACGGGAAGAGTTCAAGAGTATCGGTATCACGTAAACCGCCTGTGCGCGCTAGCATTTCAAGCTCATTATGCGTAGCCTCTGTGAGACCAAGCCATCCCAAGTAAGCCCCGTACTCAGGGCGGGATTTTGGAAGAATTCGATTCTTGAACAATGGCAATAATCCCTCCGATACATATGCCTTACCGAGATTGGTCATACGCCCAAAGGGTTTGAAATACTTAGACTTTTTTGCTCCTTTCGTATAAACGAATTTATACATGCCTTTTTCATGTGTCAATCTGCCCACGGTCAGCCAGCGGCTGTTTTCTAAATCCTTCCAAGCAACAAATAAGGCTTTCATCTTGAATATGCCACTCTAGGTAGCCTTTAGTAACCTATTCCTATTTAGGTCCAGCATTCTTAATGCAAATTCCTTTGCGGGATTCGATATCTCCGTTTCGGGAACGTAGCCAAAGATACGCTCAACCTCTTCGATGCCGGTATCGCGTAATTTGCCGAGCCAATAAGCTGCGGCGCGCTGGTCATGCCTAGATGCTTCCTGAAATGCATCGAAGGTTGATAGTGGCTTGGCACTACTAGCCTTAGCATAAAAAGCCGATCTTGCCTTCAAGACATATTCTTCGACTGATCGCCCCTTGTCTTTAGTATAGAGTCTTTCGATCCGTGTTGCGTCCTGTTCATTACGTCCGAGGCTGGACGCATGATCAAACGTCGGTGCTATTGTGACTTTTCGCTTTTTATCTAAGATTAATCCCCAATTTTCATGATGCCGATCCTGGTTTCCGACAAGGGCATCAAGCATTAGATATCCTACAAAAATTGAGGCCGGGTTGCGCAACTCCTCAGGCTTATTGTACCCATACGGCGCTTCAACGCCAGGACTTCTCATAACGGCCATGACTACGCTGACAGTATGCTGCTTTACGCCGAACCTCTTTTCCTTGTCATAATCAGTGTCTAGGTGGGCAAGTAATTCATTTCCCAAAATTAATCGGCCATCCTTCGGAACGAAGGTGGGAGTAACAACTCCTCTAAGGTTTCTCCATAATGCCAGATTATACTCCGCATGGGGGATAGTTAACCTTCTAGCAATCTCGCAACAAACCTTTTCTGCCCAATTTTCTCCGGTCCCGGGCCTTCCTTCCTTGAAGAGATATCGTTTCCCGTCTTCTTCACGCGTAAACCAAAATTTTTCCTTAGTGCCGAGCTGCTCCGGCGTATCCGGTGCATCTTCCGGAATTACGATAATAAGGTACATGCTGACACCTAGTACATCTTACCACCTATGTCGCGGCTGCTTAGAAGCGCGCTCTGCCCGGTGCTTCCCACGATCTAGGCCGCCTGTGTTGATGGTGGAGCTGTTTCGCCCCTGCGGGAAAATACGCGCCCGCAGAAAGCGCCCCGCGAAGCGGGGCAGGCAGAATGACCCTCCTACGCCAAGGCTACGGCGGGCAGGCACGCCAGGGAGAAAAGCGGATTCTTCACTTCGTTCCCCGCTGGAAAGAGCGGGGCAGGCAGAATGACATATGGGGAAAGGGAAAAGGCCGGCGATGAATCCGCCGTGGCGGATTCATCGCCGCTACCAAAAGAACAAGCAGGTCCCTGCCAGAGGCAGGTAAACCTCCACAAGCCTGCCTAAGACAGGCAAGGTCGGAATGACCCTCCTACGCTCTTCGAGCTACGGACGGCAGGCAAGCCCGGGAGAAAAGCGGATTCTTCACTTCGTTCAGAATGACAAAATGGGAAAAGGAAAAGCCCCCGCCGACGCTAAAGCTTTGGCGGGGCGCGCTCCAAAAAGCGGAGCTTGCCCCTACAAAAGAAAAACGCCCGAGGCGGAATGCCCCGGGCGTTGAACTCGTTGCCAAGTCCCTCGAAGAAAGCGGGTGCGAAGCACCTCTTCCAAACTGACCATTGTAAATAAAACAAAAGGGCGCTCCGGGTGGAACGCCCTTTTTGGCTCAATGACAATCTGAGCCCGCCTTCGCCAAGCAGGCTACGGCGGGTAAAAAGACCGCAGGTGCAAAAGAAAAACGCCCGAGGTGGGATGCCCCGGGCGTTGAACTCGTTGCCAAGCTAAGAAGCCCACTCAAAGATGATCCCTGGGAGAAAGAGGCGAGCGACCTGTGGCTTGCGCTCTGCACAAGGCAGAACCAGCCACGTGTCCTCGTTAGAAAGGAGGTGATCCAGCCGCAGGTTCTCCTACGGCTACCTTGTTACGACTTCACCCCAATCAGAGACCACACCGTAGGCGCCTGCCTCCCTTGCGGGTTGGCGAAGCGACGTCTAGTACAGCCCCCTTTCGTGATGTGACGGGCGGTGTGTACAAGGCCCGAGAACGTATTCACGGCACCGATCTGATGCGCCATTACTAGCGATTCCAGCTTCATGGAGTCGGGTTGCAGACTCCAATCCGAACTGAGCGCGCTTTTCTAGGATTAGCTCCCCCTCGCGGGTTGGCAACCCTCTGTGGCGCGCATTGTAGCACGTGTGTAGCCCCGGACATAAAGGCCATGATGACTTGACGTCATCCCCACCTTCCTCCCGCTTGTCGCGGGCAGTCTCCTTAGAGTGCCCGGCGTAACCGCTGGCAACTAAGGACAAGGGTTGCGCTCGTTGCGGGACTTAACCCAACATCTCACGACACGAGCTGACGACAGCCATGCAGCACCTCTACGCAAGTCCCTTGCGGGAAGTCTAGATTTCTCAAGATGGTCTTGCGCACTTCAAGCCCGGGTAAGGTTCTTCGCGTTGCGTCGAATTGAACCACATGCTCCACCGCTTGTGCGGGCCCCCGTCAATTCCTTTGAGTTTCAGCCTTGCGACCGTACTCCCCAGGCGGGTCACTTAACGCGTTAGCTCCGCCACGCCGAACGTACGTCCGGCACAGCAAGTGACCATCGTTTAGGGCTAGGACTACCAGGGTATCTAATCCTGTTTGCTCCCCTAGCTTTCGTCCCTCAGCGTCAGGTGCCGTCCAGCGAGCCGCCTTCGCCTCCGGTGTTCCTGCTGATCTCTACGCATTTCACCGCTACACCAGCAATTCCACTCGCCTCTCCGGCCCTCTAGCGGAACAGTTTCGATCGCACCCTCCCAGTTAAGCCGGGAGATTTCACAACCGACATGCCCCACCGCCTACGGACCCTTTACGCCCAGTAATTCCGAGCAACGCTTGCCCCCTACGTATTACCGCGGCTGCTGGCACGTAGTTAGCCGGGGCTTCTTATACGGGTACCGTCAAACCCTTGCGGGCATTCTTCCCCGTCGAAAGGAGTTTACACCCCGAAGGGCGTCGTCCTCCACGCGGCGTCGCTGCGTCAGGGTTTCCCCCATTGCGCAATATTCCTCACTGCTGCCTCCCGTAGGAGTCTGGACCGTGTCTCAGTTCCAGTGTGGCCGATCGTCCTCTCAGACCGGCTACCGGTCTCTGCCTTGGTGAGCCGTTACCTCACCAACTAGCTGATCAGACGCGGATCCCTCCACCAGCGCCCTTGCGGGCTTTGCCTTTCCTGACCGGTGCCAGGAAAGGATTATGCGGTATTAGCCCCAGTTTCCCGGGGTTATTCCCCACTCGTGGGCAGGTTATCCACGCGTTACTCACCCGTGCGCCACGCCTAGCTCCCAAATCCGAAGATTCAGGAGTTCAGCGTTCGACTTGCATGTGTTAGGCACGCCGCCAGCGTTCGCTCTGAGCCGGGATCAAACTCTCTTTTGAATCAGTTTGGTCCCGTCTTTCCCGCAGCCCTTGCAATAGACGACCATCCACCGCAATACAAAGTATTGCAGCGACCATCCCCCACCACCGGGGCTAACAGGATATTCGGGTTGTCCGGTTCCGGAAGGAACCGAACGGGTCGCTCAACCTCATTACTCCCAAAGGTCAAGCTTTAGAGCGGGCTTCTCAACTTGTCAAAGAGCGTTTCGTCCTCCAACCCCCAAGGATCAGAAGCCGTGTTCGCCGGCCCGGGTGGGCCCGCGAACCTTTCGATCTCGGGCCCCTCTCGGCCCAAGACCATACAAGGCCCCCAACGGGGCCTCGCACCAAACGATAGTAGCACTCCTACCCCAAAAGTCAAGGGGGTCACGAACTGCATTCTTTGTACCCCGCACCGCGTACTTTGTACTGCCGTTCCCCCTGCCTGCCTTAGGCAGGCTTGCCGAAGGAAACAACGTCGAACGGGTCAAGTAGGCAATATCAAGTCAAGCCCGGCGCAGTGAAGCTCCCCACCGGTCGAAGGCCTGCCCAGTTTATCCTGAGCGCATGCGAAGGAAGCGGAGTCGAAGGATCTGCTTTCCCCGCTTGGGTAGCTTGCCCGCCTCGGGCGGGGGCTTTTTCTTTTCCCCTAAATTGTCTTCCCGAGCGAAGTCGAGGTTTACCTGCCTCTGGCAGGGACCTGCTTGTTCTCTTGGTAGCGGCGATGAAACTTGCCTGCCGTAGCCCGCAGGGCGTAGGCAGGGCACACGCGCGTCATCGTCGGCTTTTCCCGCGAACCCGCAGACAAGAATGTCCCGCCACCAAAAAGAAAGGAAAAGGAAAAGTGGGGCAGACCTGCCTGCCCTGCCTACCGCAGGCAGGCGCAGGCAGGCTTCAGCGTAGGAGGGCCTGCCCGCCGTAGCCTCGGCGTAGGAGGGCCCCAATCAAACCTTCAACCATTTGCCACAAACTCTCCCACTCCGGCTCGGCCCACTTTCCGCTATAATCCGCCCCAATGCCGTTCAAAGCGTATTACAAAGAAATCCAGAAGAACCTTCGAACCGGTTCGACCGAGCGCAGCTACTACTCGGCTCTCAAACTCCTGCTGGAAGCGCTCAACCCCAAACTCGATGTCTTCACCGAGCACGGCCACATCGAAGTCGGCCACCCCGACTTCGAGGTCCGGCTGAAGCCAAAGGCTGCCGACTTTCCCATCGGCTGGATTGAGGCCAAGACGCCCAGCGACAACCTGGACAAGACCGAGAAGTCGGAACAGCTCAAGCGTTACCGGGGTCTCCACAACCTTGTGCTGACCGACTTCATTGAGTTCCGCTTGTACCAGAACGGCAAGCGCATCTTGACCGCCCGCCTCGGCACGGTGCAGAAAAAGAAACTCAAAGTGGACCCCAAGGGCGAAGCAGCAGTCCGGCAGTTGCTGACACAGTTCCTGACTTCCGAGTTTGCCCCGCCCCGCAACCCTAAAGAACTGGCCCTCCGCATGGCGCCTCTAACCCACATCATCCGAGACGTGACTCTCCAAACCTACCACCTGGAAAACGAGAGCGACGACCTCCACGCCCAACTGGAAGCCTTCCGAACCACCCTCATCCCTGACCTGAAACCTGAGCAGTTCGCCGACATGTACGCCCAGACCATCGCCTACGGGTTGTTCGCTGCCGCCTGCCAACCGCGTCGGCCCACCGAGAAGTTTACGCGCGAGAAGGCCGCTTACCTCATTCCCAAAACCAATCCCTTCCTGCGCAAGCTGTTCAGCCACATCGCTGGCCCCGATATGGACGAGCGGATTCTGCCCTTTGTGGATCACCTGGTCAGCTTGCTGCGGAAAGCGGATCTGGACACTGTGCTGCAAGAGTTCGGCAAGCGCACCGGCAAGGAAGACCCGGTCGTCCACTTTTACGAAGATTTCCTTCTTGAATACGACCCCAAGGTCCGTAAGATGCGCGGGGTCTATTACACTCCCGAGCCGGTGGTTCTCTACATCGTCCGCTCCATTGACCACCTGCTGAAGACCCGCTTCAACAAGCCTGACGGCCTCGCCGACAAGAACGTTTTCATCCTTGATCCCGCTTGTGGCACCGGTACTTTCCTCTACCACGTTATCCGCCACATCCACGACACTCTTTCCGCCAAAGGTCAAAAGGGTGCCTGGAACACTTACGTCTCGCAGAACCTGCTCAAGCGCATCTTCGGCTTCGAACTCCTCATGGCCCCCTACGCCGTCGCCCACCTCAAGCTCAGCCTCTTGCTGAAAGAATTGGGCTATCGCTTCGACACCGACGAACGCCTCGGCATCTACCTCACCAACACTCTGGAAGAAGCCATCAAGAAGTCGGAAATCATCTTCGCCCAGTGGATCGCAGACGAAGCCAATGCCGCCGCCGAAATCAAACGTGACAAGCCAATTATGGTGGTCCTAGGAAATCCTCCATACTCAGGCATCTCTGCAAATAAAGGAAAGTGGATCGACGGTCTTCTTAAAGGTACGCTCCCTGACGGGGAGATAGTGGCAAGCTACTACGAAGTTGACGAAAAACCCTTAGCAGAAAAGAAGCACTGGCTTCAGGACGACTATGTCAAGTTCATTCGATTCGCCCAGTGGCGCATCAACAGAACAGGGCACGGCATCCTCGGCTTCATCACCAACCACGGCTACCTCGACAACCCAACATTCCGGGGAATGCGCCAGCAGTTGCTAAACGAGTTTACTGACATCTTCATCCTCGATCTGCACGGAAACATCAAGAAGAAAGAGCGAGCGCCAGACGGCTCCAAGGACGAGAATGTCTTCGACATCCAGCAGGGCGTCGCTATCGGCTTGTACATCAAAGAAGTACGGAGAAACACCTCTTACGAGGCGAAGTACTCCGAACTATGGGGTCTCCGGAGCCACAAAAACACATACTTGTTCAACTCAGATGTAAAATCCGTCTCCTGGATAAACCTCAAGCCTGGCTCCCCATATTACTTTTTTGTCCCGCGCAATGAAGCATTCAGGGAAGAGTATGACCGCGGTTGGAAGATCACCGAAGTATTCTCTGTGAACACAACAGGAATCGTCACTGCACGTGATGCGTTTGTTATGGATTACGAGACAGGTACTTTGATAAAGCGCATTGGAGACCTGCACACTAAAGAACTCTCCGATGAAGAAATTCGTACAAAGTATTTTGGCCACCAAAGAACATCAAAGTATCTCCCTGGGGATACCCGAGGGTGGAAGCTACCCGAAGCTCGTAAGAAGGTACGCTCTGATCCAGATTGGACAGCTCGCGTGAAGCCTTACTTGTATCGTCCTTTTGACATAAGACCACTCTACTACGTCCCCTGGATGGTTGATTGGCCCCGCCCTGAAGTTATGCGGCATATGGTCGAGCGAAGCACTATTGCCTTGCTATGGACGAGACCTATGAGCCCAAAGTTTGAGTTCTCAGTTCTATGCACCCGCCACTTAATGGATCAATGTGTTGTCGGAAACAAATCCGCTGGAGCAGGTATTTCATACATCGGGCCTTTGTACCTATCACCCGATAGGAGGGGCCGCTACACACTGCTTGATACGCAACCCGTCGCTTCCACAAGTCACAAAGACACCCCCAATCTTAATCCGACCTTCACTGGAAAACTACAACATAAAGCTGGGGCTGAAATTCACCCCTAGCGATGCGGCTGACCTAGAGAAGTCTTTTGGGCCGAAAGATGTGTTTCATTACATCTACGCGGTGTTTCACTCGCCGACTTACCGCAAGCGTTACGCCGAGTTTCTCAAGATTGATTTTCCTCGTGTACCGCTGACTTCGGACCGCAAGCTCTTTGCCGGACTCTGTCGGAAGGGCGCCGAGCTAGTCTCGCTCCACTTGATGGAATCACCCCAGCTCAGCCAATTTGTCACCAAGTACGAGCAGAAGGGCGACCATCTGGTTGAGAAAGCCAGGTGGGAGGAAACCGCCGCAGACAAGAATGTCCGCGCCACCAAAAAGAAAGGAAAAGGGAAAGTGGGGCAGACATTCCTGTCTGCCAATCAACCCACCGGCCGCGTCTGGATCAACAAGACCCAATACTTCGAGGGTGTGCCCAAACAGGTTTGGGGGTTCCACATCGGCGGCTACCAGGTCTGCGAAAAATGGCTCAAAGATCGCAAGAAGGCCGGTCGAAAACTCTCCGCCGACGACATCGAGCACTACCAGAAGATTGTCGTCGCGCTGAATGAAACCATCCGCCTCATGCGCGAGATTGACGACCTGATTCCCGGCTGGCCCCTCCCCTAATTCCCGTCAGTAGAGCAAGTGTCACCTTGCGCTGTCATTCTGAGCGCAGCGAAGAATCCCTCACCTTGGGATGCTTCACTTCGTTCAGCATGACACCGGGATGCACATGGCCGGTAGCGGCTCTTAGTCCTCCGTGCCTCGGTGGCTAAGTGTTGGCGTCGGCTAGTGCCGTTCCAACTTAACCAGCCTAACGGTACCCGCGGCAAAGGCTCGCCCTGGGGCTCACGGGCAATAGCCTCAAATAGTTGGAACGGCACTAGCTCCACTTCCCAAAACGGCGCTTGACTCTTGCCGCCAAAGAGGAGTAGTTTTATTCCATTCTTGCTGAGTATCGTTTGGGGTAACCGCGAGCCACAACTGAGCCACTCACCGTACTCTGTCGAGTGGAGGTAACAACCCATGCGGTCGCAAGCACACAACGGCCAGGAAGCCCTCTCGGTCTGCCTGGTCGAATACAACCCTCTGGCGGCGCACCGCTTGCGCCAACTGCTGGAAACCGATCCCCGGCTCCAGCTCACCTTCCAAGACGACGCCTTCAAGCCCAAGCGTGTTTCCAAAACTCTCGCCTCGGTCTTTGTCCTTGACCGGGGCACCCTCCCCACTTCGCTCAGCAAGTTCCTCCGCGTGCTGCACTTTCGCTTCCGCGACGCCAAGACCCTCCTGCTGGGCGCGCCCATCTCCAGCGAGGAGCTCTCTCGCCTCCTCTTCCTCGGCATCCAGGGATTCCTTCCCTACGACCAGGTGGAAGAGCTCCTCCTCGAAGCCATCCGTGCAATCGCCGACGGCGATCTCTGGATCGCACCCAAAGCCCTGAAGCAGTATGTCCGCTATACCGCCAGCTTCTCCCGCTTCCGAGGTCATCTCGCCCACCTCATCACCCCGCGCGAGCACCACATCATCGAGCTGGCCTGCCGCCGGATGTCCAACAAAGAAATCGCTTCCATCCTGAAGATCAGCGAAGGCACGGTCAAGTTTCACCTCTCCAACCTGTTTGCCAAACTGGGAGTGCACGACCGCCAGTCCGCCGTCGAACTGATCGCCGCCGACACGGTGGGAGAAGCCCTGCTCCAGAAATCGAAATAAGCGCGCGCCCGCGCCCCTTACTCAACCGTCAGCAACTTAAACGCCCGGTGGCGCAGTTTCCCCAACCGCCGGTTCACCGCGCTCTTCCGCCCCAGGAAAGTTAGCACCGGCGCCCGCCGCAGCCCCAGCTTGCCCAGTGCTCGCGTCAGCCGGACGTCCCGCTTGGTGTACTGCAACCCGCTGGTCAGAACCTCGACCGCGTCTTCCTTCCTCCCCTCACTTCCGTACACCTCGGCCAGGTTTAGGTAAAATTGCGCTTGGTTGTGCCGCAGCCGCAGCGCTTGCCGGCAGAGCCGCTCGGCCGCCCGCCACCTCTTTTCCGTCCGCCCGACCAACAGCCCCAGATAAGATAAGTACACCGGGTTGTTCTGCTCCAGCTCCGCTGCCCGGCGCACGTGCCCCAATGCCTTGCCGGGATAATCGCTCCGCAGCAGCGTCAACCCCTGACGGAATTCCTGCAACGCCTTTGTTTCAGCCATCCCCGCACCGAACCCCGCGGCCCGGCTTTCACCCCTCGCCGTGCCCGCCCACCACGACTCCCGGTGGACTGCCAGAGTTCTTACCCCCTTCTCTTCTTAAGTATGCGCGCAAGCCTGACCGCGCCACAACTGTCCCCAGGGCCAGTTCTTTCCCCTGACCTCCCAGGCAGGGGTTCTTTCTCTGAAAAGCACCACCGCCCCCCACGTCGGGCCTGCCCGCCGGCCTGTCCCCCGAAGCCCGCAGGGCGTAGGCGGAAGCTTCAGCGTAGGCGGGCCTGCCCGCCGCAGGGCGAAGGCGGGTCATTCCGAGCGTAGTCGAGGTTTACCTGCCTCTGGCAGGAATCCGCTTTTCCCTTGATTGTCATTCTGAACGAAGTGAAGAATCTGCTTTTTCTTTTTGGTAGCGGCGATGAAGCGCCCCGCTTCATCGCCGGCCTTTTCCCCTTCATCAACAACCCTGTCCAGAAGAGGTGCCTGCCTACCGCAGGCAGGCGGCGTTTATCCCGCCTGCTCCGCGCCTCTCAGCGGGGAGTGCTGTCGAGGGGCACCCGCTCCGGACACCCTTTTTGTTTTCCCTCGCCGGCCTGTCCCCCGAAGCCCGGAGGGCGTAGGGGGAAGCTTCCCCTTCCTGGCTCCCTCGCGGCATTATAATGGCCGCTATTCTCCCACGGGAGCTCTCTGATGCGTACCGACGACGAAAAGCGCTCACAGGAATTCTGCACCGATACCGGCATCAAAATCCCCGCCGTCACCGCCGCCCAAATGCGCGCCATCGACCGCATCTGCCTCGAAGAGACCGGCCCCAACCTCTATCAAATGATGGAAAACGCCGGCCGCAACCTGGCCCAACTCGCGCTCGAAAAAGTCGGCGACAGTTGGCGCACGGCGGAATTCCTCGTCCTCGCCGGCGCGGGCGGCAACGGCGGCGGCGGCATCTGCGCCGCCCGCCACCTTGCCAACCGCGGCGCAGGCGTCAAGCTCTGCCTGGCCGCGCCCGACCGACTCGCCGAAGTCCC
>JACZYA010000252.1 GCA_022571295.1 Acidobacteriota bacterium
TAAGGGAGAGGTGGGAGTAGGTGCCCGCCTCAGCCGGAGTTGGTCTCGATGGCACGCGGACGGACCGCACTGCTCTCGCTCGCTTTCCCTTACAACCGGGTGCTGTTCGGGCTGCTGATTTGCGCTGGTGCCTATCTGTGGCCGCCGCGGAGCCCGAGCCAGGCCACGATCCGCTGGCTGGTCCTGGTCGCGGGGACCCTCCTCTTGCTGAGCGGGTGGAGAGCGCTGCGCCATCCGCTGCTCGCCCGGGGCTACGCGGCGAACCCCTGCCAAACGGTGGCCGCCCTGGTCCGAGAATGGAAACCCAAGCCTGCCCGTCGGGAGTCGGACTACGAAGAATCGCTCGCCCGCTTTCTCACCGCGCGGCTCCCCTTCCGCCAGATCACCCAGCCGTTCGGCACCGGGCTGGCAAAGTGCAACCTGGCTGTCGGCCACGAGGTGCTGGTCAAATTGCGGCTTGGCCTCCGTTCCCCGCAGCAGGTCTGGTGGCTCAGCGACCTGGTCCGGCTGCTCCACCGCCACTGGAAGAAACCACTGCTGGTGGTGCTGGTAGGCGAGACGGAGGAGGACTTGCTCCACGACCTGCAGCGGAGCCTGTGGGAGTACGACGACGTGGAGGTGGTGACGAAGGAGCTCGAGCCTCAGCCTTCCGCCGCAGGGGAGGAGTGAGGCGCGTCGAACTCGGCGCTGTGCGCGGCTTCCTCGAGCCAGCGCCGCCGAGGTCAAGGTGTGTGATCGGGCCGCGAGGAAAACTCTGCTGCGGGTGGAGCGGAGGATGAGGGCGTAGAGTTTGCCTGGCTGCGCTCAGGCGGGTTGCGCGCCGCAGCCGGGCGGCCCCCAGACCTCCGCCAAAAACCCCCGCGCACGAGGCTCTCTAAGTGCCTCCGAACACACCTCCGACTGAGGCGGTTTCCAGTCCGTCAAAAACATATGATTTCGGCGCGTGATAGGCTAGGAGGAATGGTGGGAGGTTCTGATCTATCTCCCGAAGCCCGCCGCCGCGCCCTGAAGCGAAAGCTGGCTGGTATCCGGGGGAAGCTGACTGTGGTCAAGCGACAGATCGCCGAGATTAAAGCCCAAGAGAAACCCACTACCGACATTCCTGGACTGTTCGGGCAGCAGGCCCCATCCCACCCCGGCCTCTTTTTCTTTTCTCTTCATCATTACCCACCCAGAGGCGTACTATTCTCCGCACGCGGACGGATGAGGAGGGGTAAATGAATGGCTTCAGGAACACGAAGGCCGGCCCAAATATATCAAATCAAAGTCACCCTCACTGACTTGCAGCCGCCCATCTGGCGGCGCATCCAGGTGAGAGGCGACACCACGCTCGCCGAGCTCCACCGAATCTTGCAATGCACGTTGGGCTGGACAGATACGCACCTCCACCAATTTATCATCCGCGGCGAGCACTATGGCGTACCAGACGAAGACAACCCAGAAGCGCGCCAAACGAGAGACGAACGCCAGTACAGACTTGACGACGTGGCGGCGGGCGCGGGCGCACCCTTCACATACACCTACGATTTCGGCGACAACTGGGAGCACATCCTGGAGATAGAAAAGGCATTTCCGCCCGACAAAAGCGTTCGCTACCCAGTGTGCGTGGCCGGAGCTCACGCCTGTCCCCCGGAAGACGTGGGAGGAATACCCGGGTACGAGAACTTCCGAGAAGCCATAAGAGATCCGCAGCACCCAGGCCACAAAGAATTGTCGGAATGGATTGGCGGCAGCTTCGACCCCGAGGCGTTCGACCTAGATGAGGTCAATCACATACTGCGAAGCGCGAAGTAAGGAACTTGAGCCGCTGTGCCCGCAAAAAAGCACCTTCAAGAGCACTTCCCCAAAGACTTTGCCCCCGCCGGCTCATTCGGCACGTGACCCGCGCCCGCTACCCGCGCCCAACACCATCACCAAAGCACATCCACTGAGGCCCCTCCCCGGCCTCTTTTTTTACACACATTCAGAATCCCCCTCCACCCTTGACTCCCCAACCCACCGGGAGCACAATTCCCCTCAAATCACCTGCAAAGGGGGGCACAAGTCATGAAGCGAAGAACTTCTCTAATCCTGGCTTTGGTCTTGGCGGCTGGCGTGAGCACGGCGCTGGCTGGCGGCGAAGGCGAGGGCAAGACGATTGAGGGAACCCTGGTGGACGCCAAGTGCTATCTGCGCATGGGCGCCACCGGGAACGACCACATGGACATGCAAGGCTGTGGGACGATGTGTGCCAAGAAGGGCCAGCCCGTGGGCCTGCTTACGGCTGAGGGCAAGTACTACCCGCTGATCGTAGCCGCACCGCAAATTGCCGAACATGTCGGCGAAACCCTGCGAGCGAGCGGCACCCTCAAGTCCGGCTCCCTCCTTCTCGACAAGCTGGAAATGAAAGAGGGCGATTCCTGGAAGGAAGTCAAGATCGGCACCATGATGTAAAGCGACTGCCTTGAGAAAGGGCTCCTCTCTCGACGAGCTCCTTTCTTACGGAATCAGGCGCCGGAACCTGACCCCCAGCGCCGCAGAGGGCCTGCGGTCGCCTAGTGCTGCAGGTGTTCCTTGCCTTCTTTCTTGATGGCGCAGAGTTCCACGCAGAAGCGATCTTCGGTCTTGGTGAACGCGCGGAGCTTTTCGTTCTTGTCTTTCTGCAAGACGCACAGTTTGTGGCAGCTTTTGTGGTAGTCAGCTATCCGGCAGGTGCAGTAGCAGCAGGGATGCGCAGGATACGAGCGCCGCTGGGTCGTCTTGCTCGCAGAGGCCGCAAGCCCAAACCCCGCAATCAACAACGCCGCAACACCCTTGCGGATCATGCCAGAACCTCCACCGCTGTCGCGCTCCATCACGCCTGCCCCGATCCCGGGGGCCCGTGGCTCTCACGCTGTGTGTCCGTTGCAGCGGTGCTTGGGGAGCCGGAGCGAGCCTGATTCGCCGCCCTCGGCAACACACAAGCAGAATGGCGGCCAGGGCAGCGAGCGCGAACAAGAGTGCAAGGACTTGCTGCCACATGGGACTTCCTCCTCAACGAAGGCGGTAACCAGTTCTCCCTC
>JACZYA010000253.1 GCA_022571295.1 Acidobacteriota bacterium
CGACATGCGCCACCAGCTCAACGCCAACTGGTCCGCCGAGCTTCCCATCGGAAGCGGCCGGGCCTTGGGCAGCGGCATGCCGGGCTGGGCCAACCAGATCGTCGGTGGTTGGGCGATTGCCGGTATCTTCCGGGCCAACAGCGGGCTGCCGGCGGAAATCTTCAACGGCCGGGTCTGGGCCACCAACTGGAACGTTGCCGGCAACGCCACCTGCACCGGCGGAGCGGTGCCGGACTTCAACCACAGCGTCCAGAATGGCCCCTGCGCGCCTACCCAGAACGTCAAGAATGCGGCCGGGGATCGCGGACCCAACCTCTTCGCCGACCCGGACGCCGCGCTTGACTTCTTCCGGTCATCGAATCCGGGAGAACGGGGTGAGCGCAACCCGATTCGTGCAGATAACTACGTCAATCTCGACCTTTCCATCAACAAGAGCTTCTTCTTGCCGAAGGAAGGTCACATCCTGAAGTTCCGTTGGGAGATGTTCAACGTGAGCAACTCGGTGTTCTTTGATGCCACTCGATTGAACACCAGCCGGCAATCGACTGCCAGCTTCGGGAACTATACCGCCGTCATGGGCGGCTCACGCAGCATGCAGGTCAGTCTGCGGTACGAGTTCTAAGCGCACCGCAGCAGCGGCAAGAAACTTCGGGCCTTCCGTTGCCTACCGAGGCAACGGAAGGCCCGATTTCTTTATCTAACCTAAGTATAAGTGAGCAAAGCTACAGACAAAGCTGTACCCGTGGGGCCTAATGGCTTGACCCGTCCAAGTAGGGGGACTAGAATGGCTCCAGTAAGGAGGGGGAGTATGCGTAACTCTCAACAGTTACATTTTTTCCTCGCTTGTGCGTTGGCCGTGGTGCTGGCGCCCGGCCTGGGTGCCCAAGAGAAGAGATCCCAGGACCAACAGGAACAGAAGCCGCTCAGCGAAGGTCTGCCCAAGCGCGAGTTGAGCAAGAAGCAACGCGCGCGGCGCGAGCAGCGGCTGCGGAGGGAGCTGGAACGGCATTATAAGAAGTGGCTGCAAGAGGACGTGGCCTACATAATTATGGGCGAGGAGAGGGATGCCTTCAAGCACCTGAACACCGAGGAGGAGCGGGAACAGTTCGTCGAGCAGTTCTGGCTGCGGCGCGACCCCACCCCCGACACCATCGAAAACGAGTTCCGGGAAGAGCACTACCGCCGCATCGCTTACGCCAACGAGCGCTTCGCCAGCGGCATTCCGGGCTGGAAGGCCGACCGCGGCCGCATCTATATCATGCACGGCGAGCCCGCCGAGATTGAATCTCATCCGTCCGGCGGCATGTATGAGCGCCTGCCGGAGGAAGGCGGTGGCAGCACCTCGACCTATCCCTTCGAGCGCTGGCGCTATCGCTACCTGGAAGGGGTGGGAACCAACGTCATCCTGGAATTCGTGGACGTCAGCGGCACCGGCGAGTATCGCCTGACCATGGACCCATCGGAAAAAGACGCCCTCACTATGATCCCCGGCGCCGGGCTCAGCCAGATGGAGCAGTTGGGTATGGCGAGCAAGTTGGACCGCTTCACCCGCAGTGATGGCACGCGCATGCCCACGGCTCTGGGGGGCACGCCGATGCGCATGCAGCAGTTTGAGCGGTTGGCCTTGTTCGCAGCGGTGCAGAAGCCGCCGCCGGTAAAGTTCAAAGACCTGGAGGCGCTGGTTCACACTCGCGTCAGCTTCAACCTGCTGCCCTTTGAGATGCGGACCGACTTCGTGCGCATCACCGATGAGACCATCCTGGTGCCCGTCACCATCGCGGTCAAGAAGAAGGACATGACCTTCGAGATGCGGGAAGGGTTGCAGCACGCGGTGGTCAACGTCTTCGGGCGCATCACCACCATGACCGGGCGGATTGTGCAGACCTTTGAGGACGTGATCGAGTTGGACATCCCCCCGGCGTTATTTGAGCAGGGGCTGAACCGTCCCTCGGTGTACCAGAAGGCGGTGCCGTTGCGCCCCGGCCTCTACAAGCTCAACCTGGTGCTGAAAGACCTGAACAGCGGCAACGTCGGCACGATGGAGAGACGCTTGGCGGTGCCGCGCTTTGACGAGTCGGAGCTGGCCCACAGCAGCTTGATTCTGGCTGATCTGATTGAGCGTGTGCCCACCCGCAACGTGGGCACCGGACAGTTCGTGATCGGCGAGACCAAGGTGCGCCCGGCCGTGGACGGGAAGTTCGCGCTCGACGCGCGCATGGGAATCTACATGCAGGTCTACAACCTGGGCATCGACGAAACCACTCATCGGCCCGATGCCGTGATTGACTACGAGATCGTCCGGGGCGATGAAACCGTCTTCCAATACAGCGAGAAGACCAGCGACCTGGAGCGGGCCGGCCAGCAGATCACTCTGGAAAAAATTCTGCCGCTGGACAGCTTCGGACCCGGTGAGTACAAGCTGAGCATCCGCATCACCGACAACGTGCGCCAGCAGACGGTCTCTCCCTCCACCCGTTTCCGCATTCTTCCATAGGGGGTCTTGATGCGCGGGGGTTCTCTCCGACCTATCCTCTTTCCCTTGCTGCTAGGGTTTTTGTTTCTGGGTGCGCCGGTTGAATTGCCGGCGGCGGCCAAGAATGACAGCCGGCTGAGCGGGCAAGTAAGCAACGCCAGCGGCGCTCCCCTGGCGGGCGCGCGGGTTTGGGTGGTATCGCGGAGCGCCGCGCGCGTGCGTGTGCAGCAATTCACGACCGACCGCAACGGTCGCTTTGAGGCTCGGGCTCTCCCGGCCGGTCTGTATGCCGTGCGCGTCAGCTTGGAATCCTTTGAGCCGCACGTGGAGAATGAAGTCCGCCTGCGCGCCGGAGAGCAACGTCGGCTCACTGTGCGGCTGCGGCCGGAATCCGAGCGGGGGCTGGAGGCCCGCCGCCGCAGCCAGAAAGCGCGCGCGCACGAGGATTGGCTCTGGGTGCTGCGGGCGCGTGCTTCGCTCCGTTCCGTGCTGCACTTTGGACCGGCTCCGAGGCGCTCCCCGGAAGGGCGTGTCGGACCGGGGCGGCACGGGAGA
>JACZYA010000091.1 GCA_022571295.1 Acidobacteriota bacterium
CTCTGAACTCTGTTGAAGATAAACGAGTTGCGCGGTTGCGGTTGGGGCTTAGGCTAGGAGGCCAGCCACGTGTGCCTATCAGCGTTCGGACACTCCAGCTAAACGACTTAACGCGAGTGTTGCATTGACCGGTTGAGTTCGCAGTTGTTATCACCAGCTATCCGTCGGTGCTACAATTGCAGCGGCGACTCCCGGATGCTTGCTTAATCGCAAGAGTGTCCAACCTCTGTGTTTGTCCCGAAGTTGAGGAGGCAAGAATGCTCTCCAAGACCTTAATCCCGCTCGCATTGGTACTCGGCTTGGCGGCTCTGCTCCCAACGAGCTTTGCGCAGAATAGTGACCAGTCCGAGCAGGAGGCGATGTACGACCGCTACATGGAGTTTGCCTCCTACGTCAAAGGTGGCTCGGTTGATCCCCACTGGATGGCTGACGGTAGCAGCTTCTGGTACGCCGAGGAAGCCCCGGCCAATACCGTCATCTACAAGGTTGATCCCAAGGCCAACACCAAGACGCCCCTGTTCGACGGCGCACGTCTGCGCGATGCGCTCATGCCATTGTTGGGCCACGAGCCGCCCTACCATGGTCTCCCCTTCGACAAATTCACCTTCGTGGGTGAGGGCGAGAAGGCGGTCAAGTTCGCTGTGGAAGACAAGGAGTTTATCCTCCAGCTCCACAACTTCAAGATCACTGCTGTCCCTCCCCTGTCCGAGGAGGAGAAAAGCCGGCTGGTCCCGCAGGTCACTCCTAACTTTCCCTGGGGTTACTTTGTGGAGGTGCTCTCGCCCGACGGCCGCTGGTTTGTTGGCGTCAAAGAGCATAACCTCTACCTGCGCTCGACCTACGATGGCCGTCGTCTGCCGCTCACTACTGATGGCAATGAGGATTACTGGTGGGACAACGCCCCGGCTACGTGGTCCCCCGACAGCCTCAAGCTAGCCGTTCATAAGTATGACTACCGCGGTTCGCCCAGGGTCCCCATTGTCCACTATCTGAAACCACGGGAAGAGGTGGAGTGGGTGCTTGCCGACCACTTTAAGGCAGGTGACCGCAGACCTCGGAAGGAAAACTTCATTCTTGATCTGTTCTCCAAGCAACAAATCCACATCGAGGCTTGCGCGGAGCCAGGCTATCACTGTCGCATCGCGGACTGGCAGCCGGATGGGTTCGAGCTACTGCTATTCCGACAAACGACGGACGATAAAAGGTTGGAGCTCATAGCGGCCGACACGAAGACCGGTGCCACCCGCATTGTGCTCACCGAGACCCAGAAAACCTTTGTCATAGGAGGTGAAAGGCCGCCGCTTCTTGTTCTTGGGAGAATTTTCACTTGGCTGCCAGACGGGAAGAGATTCCTTTGGCTGTCGGAACGCGATGGCTGGAGGCACCTCTATCTCTACGACCTAGAGGGAAACCTCATCCGGCGACTGACCGAAGGAGCCTGGCCGGTGGTGCGGGTGGTGGCGGTGGACGAAAAGAGCGGGTGGGTCTACTTCGCCGCCCACGGTGACCCCCAGCGGCGCTACGACACCCACCTCTACCGGGTGAGCTTGGACGGCAGAGGGTTGGCCCGGCTGACGGAAGCGACTGGCCAGCATGAAATCCAATTTGCGCCCTCAAAGCAATTCTTCATCGATACCCATTCGACTGTGGCGCGACCGCTGACGGTGGAATTGCGGCGGGCGGATGGCACCCTGCTGCAAGTCTTGTCGAAGGCCAATATCGATCCGCTCATCCGCGAACTGAAGTGGAGACCACCCGAGGAATTTGTGGTCAAGGCGGCCGATGGAAAGACCGATCTCTATGGGGTACTCTTCAAGCCGTATGACTTCGATCCTAGGAGGAAATATCCGGTAATCGAAGTGATCTACGCTGGTGCCCATGTGAGCGTAGTTCCGAAGAGCTTCACTGACTACCATCATTACTTTGGACTAACCCCGGCGCTGCCCCAGTTGGGCTTTATCACCTTCATCGTTGACGCGCGGGGAACGCCCGAGCGAAGCAAAGCCTTCCGCGACGAGGTCTATGGGTCGTGGGCCCGGCACGAGATTCCAGACCACGTGGCCACGCTCAGGCAGCTAGCCGAAAAGCGACCTTATATGGACCTGACCCGGGTGGGAATCGTTGGCCACTCCATGGGTGGTTACTTTACGACCCGTGCCCTGCTTCTAGCGCCCGATGTTTATCACGTCGGCGTTGCCTCGGCGGGGCCAGCAGAGGCTCGTGACCTGCCGACATTCATCGGTCCCCCTGAAACTATAAAAGAAGGGTATGAACACGCCTCGAATCTCCGCTTAGCGGCTAATCTCCGTGGCAGGCTGCTGCTCATCCACGGGACAAGCGATGACACGGCCCCCCTCTCAGAGACCATGAAAATGGTGGACGCGCTCATCCGGGCGAACAAACGCTTCGACCTGCTCCTCCTGCCCGGAGCGGGCCACTACTCTGCGGCGATGCCCAGATACTGGTGGGACACCATTCGGCGCTACTTCCAGGAGCACCTGAAACCCTAGTTTTCCTTTCCAATCCCTCCTCCGTCGCCTGAACTTCCTGGAGTAGTAGCGTCGCGTTGACTTGCCTGCGGGCGGGGCCTAGGATAACTCGGCAAGGGAGTATCCCAAAGAGATGGAGCTGCGGAGGAGCCAGCGGGTTTCTGTAGTCGTGCCGATGGATGTGTCCTGGACAGCGAGAGGCGGAGCAGACCACAGGAAGCAAGCCGAAACCGTACAGGTCAATGATTATGGAGCCATGTTGAGTATGAAAACCCCTCCCCCCGTTTCCACTGAAGTGAAGTTGGTTAGGCGCGGTCGGAAAAAGACTGCTCGGGCACGAGTCATACGGATCGGTTTCCGTGGCCAGGATGGGTTAACGCGTTTCGCTGTAGAGCTTGCCGCCCCTAGCTACACCTTCTGGGGTGTGGTCTTCTCTCAATCGCCCCCAAGTGACTGCTAACCTCTTCGCGTTGACTTGGGTGGGGGTGGGACCTAAGTTTTCGGGAACTCAAGGTTGTCTCGCCGCGACCGCAGTCAAGTCAAATTTCATCGGCTTTCTTCTTGGGACGCAAAAGCAACGACAGGTCGGGTTTGCTCGAAATCGGCAGTGGCCGGCTTGGTTTGTTCGCGCATGTGACAGCGGCCTTCCAGCACACCGCCGAGTTGGATCACCAAGGAAGGTGTATGCACATCACCCTCAACGGCCCCGCTAGGAAGAATCTCAACTCGCTCTGTGCCGTGAACGTTGCCACTGATCTTTCCTGCCACAATGACGATGGTGGCTTCGACCTCTCCCTCTATCCGTGCGCTTTCTCCTACAATCAGCTCATTCTTGCAGCGAACTGTCCCCTTGACTTCGCTCTCAATTCGAAACTTCCCGGCCACCTCTAGCGTCCCTTCCAGCCTGTCCTCCTTGTGCAAGAAACTAATCGATTCGTTGGTTACTTCCGCTACTTCCGGTTCCGTGCTTCCGAATAACTTTCCCATAGCTCACTTTCCCCTTTGGTTGGCTTGGGACAAACCTACAATTGGACTATGACTGTTTGTGCTTCCAACAAGGTCTCGCCCCTGCCTTATCAAGCACATCTGTTGCCAGGAGTGGGGGGTATCCGAGTGCTCTAATCAGTTGAGAACGCGGTAATTAGAGAAAGGACCGCAGGTGATTCGCCTTAGACAGGAAACAGGGATGTGCAAACTTGTGCCTCTTTTGCGAGGCTACGGGGCAGCGGCGAAGCGCAACAAGAAGAGCTGGTTACGAATGCACAGTCCTCGTTTGAGAGACTGCGCTCCGACCCCCGCTTTCACTCCCTCCTCCGCATGAACTTCCCGGAGTAGAAACTGTGCATACCGAATTTCACTTCCCACCGTACAGTCCCTTAGACGGCCAGTTCCTGCGTTAAACTGTCTAGCGTTGTGCGTATCCTCGCCGCAGCAGACATTCACGGAGTGCTAGAAGTCTACGAGTGGCTGGTTGAATTGGCCGAAAAGCACGAGGCCCACTTGGTGGTCTTAGCAGGAGACCTATTCGCTGGTGGCTGGGAAGAGGAGCAGCGGCAGCAGGCGCAGATAATTATTCGCGTGCTCAAAAGAATGCCGGTACCATTGCTCTACCTCATGGGAAATGACGATTTTGTTGCCCTTGACTACGAGGACGAACATGTCAAGCCGCTTCACGGAAGACGGCTAGATTTCGGCGGTCATGGCTTCGTCGGCTATCAATACAGTTTGCCGTTCGTAGGCGGAATCTTCGAGAAGCCTGAGGCGGAGATTGAAAGAGACTTGGGTTCATTAGAGCCCTTACTTGACGAGCAGACCGTACTTGTGACGCATTCACCGGCCTACGGGATTCTCGACCGTGTTCATGTTGGTGACCACGTTGGCAGCCGTTCGCTGGCAGCACTTCTTGCTCGCAAGCCTGTATTGGCACACATCCACGGACACATCCACGAGAGTTTCGGGCGCCAGGGCAAGCACTTCAACGTAGCGGCTGCCGGACGACAGCGCGCGGTTATCATTGAGCTCCCCACACTAGAGCATAAGACAATCCTAGGCGATTGACCCCCGCTTCCAATCCCTCCTCCACCGCATGAACTTCCCAGAGTAGGCCGTTAGTTTGGCTTCTTTGACTCCACTGTTGCAAGCGGTACGGCCTCTTCAAGAATTTGCTCAAACTCGCCTTGTTGATTCAAAAAATTAGCTTCCAAAGAAAGCTGAGCTTTGTTAGTGTGTCGCTACCCAAATGGTGGGGGGCGTGTTCTGTCGGTCTCTCCGCGAATGAGACCTAGTTTCTCTTTGCACGCCCCTCTTTAGTAAAATGAGTTGTTCTCTCCCACTCGCCCCCTAATTATTTCCTCTCGCTCCCAGATTCTTGCCTTCTGAATGGATGTGATTGAAATCAAACGGAACCCTGGTAGCGTGTTGCCTGTAGCGTAACCCCGGGGGGCGTGTTTTCCCCTTCCTCAGAGGCGCGCCCCCCTCACTAATCAAAAGGGTTCTTATCCAATCTTTGTTGAATTGTTGCCCCTTACCTCTACGCAAACGAGCATTTCTCTCATCCGCATACCAACAGGCACACCCACTGACGAAGTAAGGGTATCAGACGAGTTCCGAACAGGGTCAAACCTGTTTTGATTGACTCGGTAACAAATGCCCTCTAGTATCAAGCCATTTAGTATATGGGGCGACAAAGTTGGCTCGTCATTCCAGGATTCTCTTCTTTGTGTTTACCGCCATTGCGCTGGGAGCCGTGGTCGCCTTGATAAACTTTTGGCCTGACCTCTTGCTGAGGATGGTGGGCGAATAAGGGCGTCACGCAGAAGCCCGGCCTCCTACTTGACACCCCCACAGCTTTCGGCGCACCATTTCTGCAACTAGCCGGAGAAATGGCAGAACTTGATAAGGAAAGGCCCATCCATAAACGCTGCCCGTATTTGTTTTGGTGAAAACCAAGTTGGGGTCGGTAATCCAGCTCTAGCGTTCAAGCCCAGGTTCGCTAGGTATGAATTAACCGACCCCTCGCCTCAAAGCGGTGTCGGCCAGGTAAACCGCCTCACAGACAAGTCCATTTGAGCAAACAGTGATTCGGCGCGGCTACTGGTCAAAGGGTCAGGATTGGGCCAGGAAAGAAAAGGGTGGCGACCCATGCTGCCCCGGTCAAGCGGGGGGCGTGAAGTTCCAGTTTTCCGAAACAGCACGAGCCGCCACTCGGGGTTTATGATTCCCCGAAGAGCACAATGGTCAACCAGATGAGCGCCGCAAACGCGCCCAGCCCAAGAACAATCTTCACGCGGTCCCGCAAAAGCTCGCGCCGTCGCCAGCGGCGATAAAGTTCTTCGAGGGCGTGACTTGTTTCCGTTGTTTCCCTCTCTCCATAGATTTCCTCTGTGAGATTGCGTGGAATTTTCCGTGGTTCTGCGTGGCCCTGCAAGCGAAAAGTGACCGGAAGCTGTGACTCAAGCGTGGAAAACGGGACAAACTTGTGCACCCTGTGGGAAAAGAGCCACGTCGCAGGATTAGAGCAAGTTACCGTGAGCCCGAGCTCTCTCCTATTGACAACTTAACTCTTGGCGGAGCAATATCCACTCCATAACTGCCTCGCTGGGGGAGCACACGCCGAGGCAGGGGTTGCCTAGTTTCTTAGTTCCAATAGGGTGGAACTGTCGAGTTCCCACACGGGGCGAGAACACTAGCTTAGGGGGGGTACCATGGTAGAAGAATTTCTGACCTTCCTGTTCGCTGTCTCTGTCTTGGCGGCCATTTTGGCTGCATTACCAGGCCTGAGAAACTCTCCTGTGGGGAACCGGCGCAGTCACAAGAAGCAATCCACCCCGGCATCGCGGCTCTAGTTTCGACACGAACGGCGGCCTTTTTGTTTGGCAGTCTAAAGGCGGTACGAGGCGGGACGCAGAATCCATTTTCAAGGAGTACGCAGTGAGCAACGGAGAAAAAGAACAAGGAACCAAAGAACAAGGAACAGTGAAGTGGTTTAACGCCAGCAAGGGGTTCGGGTTCATCCAACGGATGACGGGAGAGGACGTGTTCGTCCACTTTTCGGCCATCGAGGGGGATGGGTACCGGAGCCTGGAAGATGGCGTAGCGGTGGAGTTCGAGGTGGTGAAGGGCCCCAAGGGTCTGCAAGCCGCCAACGTCGTACGCCTCTAAACCAACTGGACAACCACACACAGGGCCGCGTTGCCGGGAGCGAAAAGGCCTGACGCGGGCGCGGAAACAAACTAGAATGGGGGTCACTTTGTTCGTACTACTTACTTGGAGGTGTTGCTATGACTGCTGATCAGCGCGACCCGGGCGACATCCTGAAAGTCTATACGACCAAGTTGCGCTCGTTGGCGCCCTGGTCGGGTGGAGTGGTGGTGATTCTGCTTCTGGCGGGGTTGCTGTTGTTCGCTGCGGTGAAGTACGTGCCGGCGGGCCACGTGGGAGTGTTGGTGTTCTTCGGTCGAGTGACCGACACCACGCTGTCTGCGGGCACGCACCTGGCGAACCCGCTGGCGCGGAACATCACCTTCTCAGTCCGCACGCAGGAGTTAACAGAAAGAGCCCAAGTGCTCAGCAACGAGGGGCTGAGCGTGACATTGGACACAACATTACTCTTCCGCCTGGACAATTCTAAGGCCAATGAGGTGTACAAGACCATTGGAGTGGATTACGTGAACATAGTGGTGAAGGCCAACCTGCGCTCGACCATCCGCTCGGTCACTTCTGCCTACGACGCCGATGCTCTCTACGGCGTCAAGCGCGAACTGATCGGGAAACAGGTCGCCGAGGAGTTGATAGCAATCCTGAGTGGGCGAGGGATCATCGTAGAACGGGTCCTACTCCGGGAAGTGACGCTGCCGGCTACGGTGACGCAGGCCATCGAAGCCAAACAGCAGGCCGACCAGGAAGCACAGCGGATGGAGTTCGTGCTGCAACGAGAAAAGCAGGAAGCCGAGCGCAAGCGCATCGAGGCTGTCGGCATCCGCGACTTCCAGCGTATCGTCGCTCAGGGCATCAGCCCGCAACTGTTGACCTGGAAGGGCATCGAGGCGACCGAAGCGCTGGCCAGCAGCCAGAACGCGAAGGTGGTAATAATCGGCAGCGGCGGTAAGGGACTGCCGATTATCCTGGGCGGGCAGTAGCGGGCTGAATGACAGCGGTGCGGCCCGACGTGAGCTACATCCCAGCAGGCCAGTAGACGGCTGGACAAGTTTCTCCGCTAGGAGAGAAGGGGTAGCGGTTGAGCCACTCCTAGAGACGCCCAACTTCTCACCGCTACCCCACTTTTCTTGATGCGGCGCTTTGCGGTGGTGAGATTACATTCGACCTTGAGAAAGGAGCATGACCATGAAGACACTTTTGCTGATTGTAGCAACACTACTTGTGCTCGCCGTCAGCGGGTGCGCGCCGCAGGTGGACGTAGGGGCTGAACGCACGGCCCTTCTGAGGACTGACAAGGAGTGGGCGGAAGTGGCGGCGACAAGCGACGTGGAGCGTCTCCTGTCTTTCTGGACCGAAGATGCCGTCATCTATCCAGCAGGCGCGCCGGCTGTGGTGGGGAAAGAAGCCATTCGTGAGTTCATCCACAGGAGCCACTCACTTCCGGGTTTCTCAGTCTCTTGGGAACCTACGCAAGCGGTGGTGTCGGACTCTGGCGATATCGGTTACACCTTGGGGACCACCGAATTTACAGTGAATGACGCGGAAGGCAAACCGATCTCTAGTCGCGGCAAGTATGTGCTTATTTGGAAAAAACAAGCTGACGGCTCCTGGAAGTGCGCGGTTGACATCTTGAACTTTGACCAACCAGCGGCTAGCGAGTAGCGGCACTACCCGTTTCGTCTAGGACATCATCTGCGCACTCGTCGCAGACGAAGCGCTTCGCGATAGGACAATCTTTCTCCCAACAGGGAAACTCTCCCTGGCAGGTGCCGCAGGTGTGGGTGTGGGCTGGTTTGGTTAGCTGAGTCATTGCCTAGAGGATACGCCAAGGCTGGCGAAGTAGGAGTGTCAGGCGAGTTCCGAACAGGGGACTGTAGTTCTACTCTTTAGCGGCTAGCCAAGAGTCGATCTACACCTTGCCTCTTGGGCTTTTCACCTGCAAGACAGCGCGCACGACACTCGCCAGTGTATCCATCGAGAAGGGTTTGGGGAGAAAGATCGCAACTGGCCCCAAGTCCAATGCTTTATGGGCGGTACCCGACATATAGATCACCTTCATCTCGGGACGCAGGCGCGTCAGGCGTTCGGCCAAATCCCACCCGCTCATTTCAGGCATATCTACATCGGTTACGATCAAATGGATGGGGCCTTCGTGTCGCTTGCTGATCTCCAGAGCGTCGGCACCGTCTTTTGCTTCCAGCACTGTGTAGCCGTTGCTCACCAGCTTCTCACGGGCTAGGTCACGGATGCCCTTCTCGTCATTTACCAACAGAATAGTTTCTGATCCCACATCGACTTGATCGACATACTTTTCGAGATTCTTTACTTCAGCCCGTCGTCTTTTTCTGCGCCTCCCACCTTGACACCCCCACAGCTTTCGGCGCAGTATCTCTGCAACTGATCCCAGCCGGAAGAAAGGGGGGTTCCCATGAAGAAGATCGCGTTTCTCCTTACCATCGTGCTGGCGATTGGGTGTTTTCCGCTGTTTTCCCAATCGCATGGCCCAGCAACCATAACCGTTGCTTCCTGGAACATAGAGCAGTTCGGCGAAACCAAATCGACTGACCCGGTGCGCTTGGCCCGGATTGCGAGCGTCGTCAAAGAGTTTGACGTAGTTGCGATACAGGAAATCGTGCACGCAGCCAGCCAGGGGCAGGACGTGGTGGATCGCCTGACATCGGAACTGCAAAACCAGCATCGCCGCAACTATGACGTTGCTCTTGGGCCTCGAACCGGCTGCACAGGCGGTCGGGTAGAACAATACGCTGTCCTGTTTGATTCCGAAATCCTGGAGCAGGTAGGAAACAGCACTACGATAGCCGATGACACCAGTGCGACAGACAATATGTGCCGCGACCCGCTGGTGGTTCGTCTCAAGCTGAGAAACACAGCAGCAACTTTCACCTTCACACTAATTGTCGTCCACACAGATCCAAGTCCTGCTTCGGCTCTCAGACGTGACCTCAATGCCCTCGGTCGGATTTTTCAGACAGTCCAGGCAAACAACACCCAGGATGACGACGTGATTCTCTTGGGTGACTTGAATGCCGAACCGATCCGATTCCGAGGCTTGGGAAGTGTTCCAGACCTCGTTTATGCAGTTCCCGATAGCGGCACAATGGTTCTGAGCGCAAGTCGAAATGACAACATCGTGTTTCAGTGGCGACCTACGGGAGAGGATTACACTGGACGTGCTGGTGTCTTTCGAGTGGCGCGGTTCCTCGGTATTTCAGAACAAGATGCGGATGCCCTCTCGGACCACCGACCAGTTTATGCCGTTTTCTTCACCCGCCGAGACACACGATAGGGGGTAATTGTGAACGAAGACCGAGTAACTGTCCCCGTGGAAGAACTCACCCTAACCAACACCCTGCAACTGACAGCCATCGTGGAGTTGCTGGAGGAACGAGGGATTATGACGCAACACGATGTCGTTGAGAGAATGAAGGCGGTCAGGAACAGGAAAAAGGCGCACTAGAGGCCATTTCTACAGCGGCTTGACTTTCGCTTTATATTCGCCTAGCATCGCCCCTTCCAGAAATGCTCTACCTGGGGGCCTGCCCTGTGTCTTTGCCGTTGCCAGTCCGTAGTTTCTCTCTCTCCACTCACCCAAAGCCCTGGAGGTTGCCTGTACGGGGCCTTGCGGTTTTCCACGGCGAAGGGGAAGCGACGCGGCTCTCGCACTATTTCCTTCCTCGGGTACTCGCGGCAGGCAAGCAGGTTCTCTACCTGGACGGAGCCAACCGGATAGACCCACTGCTGATTGCTCGGCTTGCTCGTCAGCGGGGCCAGCAACCGTCCGAGTACAACCGACGCATACAGGTTGCCCGTGCCTTCACCTGTTTTCAGCTTACTGAATTACTGGCGCGTGTGCCGCGCGCGCTCCGTAAGTTTCCTGCCAACGTTCTGATCCTCACCGCCCTGCCGGATTTGTACTTCGATGAAGATGTGCGGGAGGCAGAGGCCCGCATTTCCTTTGAACAAGCCCTGCGAGAACTGAAGCGACTGGCCCGGCAACCGCTGTCGGTAGCGGTCTTTTCCGATGCAACGACCTTTGCCACACCTCGGAGAAGGTTTTTCAACCAACTCACCGCCTGCGCCGACCAGGTGTGGAAGTTCACAGTGCGGGCAGACAGCAAACCCCAACTCATCTGCGAGCGCGCACAGCGGAAATTGCCACACTAAGGAGAGGCGCATGGGCCGCACCGTCCCTACCTTTCGGCAACTGATCGAGCAAGCAGCGCAGCGATGGGCAAAATTTCGCCGCGCCCTACGACGGGAAGACCAGGAGCACTTCGACCGCCTGTTCCTGCGCGTGCGCTCCTACACCCAGGCTGCAACCTATCAGTGCAGCGACAACCCGATGGAAGCCATCTTGCTTTCCATCGCCCTAGACCAGGAAAAGCGTTTGCATGCAGTCGAACAGCAGGTGTGGCCGAAAGAGACAAACCATGCGACTCCAGGGATGGATACTCGACCTGTACCCCAGCCCGCAGGGAATGACCCTGTGGCTGATCGAACAGAACCAGAAGCGCCACCGGCTGATTGATGCGTTTTCGCCTGCCTTCTATGTCCACGGTTCCTCTGCTCGTCTGCGGCGGCTTCAGGATGCCCTCGCAGGGCGGAGCCGAAGCGTAACCTGCCGACTGACCGAGCGCACTGACCTGTGGCAGCAGAAGGCGCTGCAAGTCCTGGAGATTTCTGTTCGGCACCCCACCGAGTTCAACTCCTGGGTGCGGTGGGTGCACCGTTTCGACTCAAGCCTGCGGCTCTACAACAGCGACCTCATGCTGGTGCCGCTCTACTGCTGGGAAAAGCATATATTCCCTTTTGCGCAGGTCGAGGTAGAAGTGGACCAGGGCGGGCGCGTGCGTGCCGTCGAATGCCAGGACAGTGAATGGGCGCTGGACTACAAACTACCCCCACTCAAGGTCATGCACCTGCGCTTGGAAGGACTGTCCGATGTCAACCCGAGGCACGGGCGTCGCGGGGCGCTGGAAGTGGAAGTGGACGGCGACTGCTGCGTGATTGAAGAATCCGGCGAGCCGGCCGTGGTCACGTTCCATCACCTTCTCCAGCGGCATGATCCCGACTTGATTCTCTCCGAGTGGGGCGACTCCACCATCCTGCCGCTCCTGCGCCAGCAAGCGAGGCGGCTGAATCTTCCGCTCGAACTCAACCGGGACACCAACCTGCCCGTGCAACAGAGCCGGGCACGGAGCTTCATGAGCTATGGGCGCATCCTCTTCAAAGCCAGTGCGACCACACTCTACGGGCGGCTGCACGTTGACGTGAGCAACTCCTTCATCGCTGATCACTGTGAGCAGGACGGCCTATGGGAGTTGGC
>JACZYA010000092.1 GCA_022571295.1 Acidobacteriota bacterium
ATGGGCATCATCCTGACCGGCATGGGCGCGGATGGCGCTCAAGGAATGAAAGCCATCTGCGAAAAAGGCGGTCTCACCGTGGGGCAGGACGAAGCCTCCTGTATCGTCTACGGGATGCCCCGCAGCTGTGCCGAAATGGGTGTGCTGAAACGCGTGGTTCCCTTGGAGGAAATCCCGGAAGAAATCCTACACGCCACGCGCCGCAACACCAGTGCTCCTTCCGCACGAAGGCTTGGAGCTAGATCAACCAAAGTTTCTGCTGCAGTAGACGACTGACGTCAGTCGTGGGAGCGAAGGCACATTCTCCCATCAATTGATCCGTGCCATCGCCCAAACACAGAAAGGAACCATAGTGGAGTCCAGTTTCTGTGCTCAAGAGCAATTTCACAAGGGTATGTGACAGCCGTCACTGCGCGCGCGGGCGTTCTGGATATAGTGGGGCTTGTTTGTCGTCTTTCGCCATGGTCATTACGCGCGCCACCGACTATGCGGTTCGCCTCTTGGCGGTTCTTTCCAACGCCAACGGCAAGCGACTGACCCTGGCCGACCTGGCCGCCGCCACTTCCGTGCCCAGAGATTACGTGCCAAAGGTGCTAAGCCCGCTGGTGCGGCGCAGTTGGGTGCAATCCTATCGTGGCGCTGGTGGCGGCTATTCCTTGGCCGGGGCAGTTCAGAACATTACCTTGCTGGACGTGGTGGAGCTCTATGAGGGGCCTCTTCACCTCCAGACGTGCACGGGCCCGCGTGGTTGCGAGTTTGCGCCTGCCTGTCCCGCTCACGGTGTTTGGCTGGAGGCGGAGAAGGAGCTGTGTGGAGTGCTGGCGAAGTACAAGATTGCTGAGTTGGCAGCGCGCAGCCGCCGCCAGGGGCTTTTCGTTGCTGCAACCTGAGCAGCATTCCCCGAAACCGGGAGCGACCGAGTGAGACGCCCGAACGCGCAGGCTTGAGGAGGGAGGCAGATGGAGACGAGAACTGGTAGTGAGCGGTGGCTCCTACCGCTGGTACTGTGGCTGTTGCCGGTTGTTGTGGTCGCTCTCGGCTTCAAGCGTTGGCTTCCCCCGCTGGCGTCGGAACATGGGGCGGGCATTGATCGCATGCTGTACTACCTGATGTTCACCGTGGGAGGTCTGTTTGTGGTGGGCCACTTGGTGTTGGGCTACTTCATCTGGCGCTTCAGCCGCACCAAACGGGTGACGCACCGGCTTACCAGTCCAAAGGTCGAGCGCAGGTGGTCGCTCAGCCTCATCATCTTGATGACGCTGGTTGCCGAAGGCGGCGTTTTCATCATCAGCCTGCCCGTCTGGGGAAAGCTCTACGCGGATCCCCCGCCGGCGGATGCGGTGTCCATAGAAATAACGGCGGAGCAGTTTGCCTGGAATATACGGTATCCGGGACTGGACGGAAAATTCGGCCGCACGGATCCTCAACTGCTCAGCCTGAACAACCCGGTGGGATTGGATGAAAACGATCCGGCAGCCCGAGACGATCTCCTGCTCCTCAACGTCATCTACCTGCCGGTGAACCGGCCGGTCCACATCCGCTTGCGGTCAAAGGACGTTCTGCACAGCTTCTTCTTGCCGCACCACCGAGTCAAGCAAGACGCCGTGCCGGGAATGACGATTAGCATTTGGTTCGTCCCCACCAAAATCGGCACCTACGAGCTCGCTTGCGCTGAGTTGTGCGGCTTTGGCCATTTCCAAATGAAAGGGATTTTGCGCGTGGTGTCGCCGGAAGAGTTCGAGCAATGGATTCAGGAGGAACCCTCATATTTTTAGCTCGGTCGGAGGTTGATGGCCGGTCTGTCCGGGCACGTCAACTTCTGCGAGTGCTTGCAAGAGAGGAGAAACATGGCTGAGGTTCAGGAAGCGCAGCACACCCATGAACCGGTGGGTTTCGTCCGCCGCTACATCTTCAGCACGGACCACAAGGTCATTGGCATTCAGTACCTGCTGACCGCAATGTTTGTGGCGGTTGTGGCCGGGCTGCTGGCGATGTTGATCCGCCTGCAACTGGCCTGGCCGGACGCGAAGTGGCCGCTGCTGGAGAAAATCTTCCCTGTCGGCATGGAAGGCGGGGTGATGAACCCCGATTTCTATCTTGCTCTGGTGACCATGCACGGCACGCTGATGGTTTTCTTTGTCATTTCCTTCGCGTTGGTCAGCGGCATCGGCAACTACATAATCCCCTTGCAAATCGGCGCGCGGGACATGGCCTTTCCCTTTCTGAACATGCTCTCGTATTGGGTGGGTCTGCTGGCCACTCTGGTCATGTTCGCCTCATTTTTTGTGGAGGGAGGAGCCGCCGGGTCCGGTTGGACGGCCTATCCTCCCTTGAGCGCCGTCCCGGAAGCATCTCCGGGCTCCGGGATGGGGCAGACGCTCTGGCTGCTGGGGATGGCCCTGTTCATCGTTTCTTTCACGATGGGAGGGCTCAACTATTTCGCTACCGTCGTGAACCTGAGAACCAAAGGCATGTCGATGATGCGCTTGCCGATGACCATCTGGTGCCTGTTCATCGCCGCCATCCTCGGCCTGCTGGCGTTTCCCCCGCTGACGGCCGCGGCCATTCTGTTGCTGTTTGATCGTCACGGCGGCACCAGCTTCTTTCTGCCCGCGGGTTTGTTCTTTGGGGATAAGCTTCTGCCGCATGCGGGCGGGACGCCGCTGCTGTGGCAGCACCTCTTCTGGTTCCTGGGACACCCGGAAGTCTACATCCTGCTCCTGCCCGCTCTGGGCATTGCCTTCGACGTTCTGCCCCCCTTCATTCGAAAGCCCATCTTCGGCTACCGCATGTCAATTTATTCCCTGGGGGCGGTTGGAGCCTTGAGCATGGTCGTTTGGGGCCACCACATGTTCGTCAGCGGCATGAGCCCCTACCTGGGAGAGTTTTTCTCCATCGGAACCATGATCATCACCATTCCCTCCGCCATCATCGGCTTGAATCTGTTGGCCAGTCTCTGGGGCGCAAAGATACGCTTCACGACCGCGATGCTGTTTGCCCTCGCCGTGATCAGTCTCTTTGGGGCCGGCGGTTTTGGGGGTATCTTTCTGGGCACAGCTACTGCGGACATCTTTCTCCACGACACCTACTTCGTCGTGGGCCATTTCCATTTCATGATCGCGGGCGTGACCCTGTTCGGCCTCTTCGCCGGCATCTACTACTGGTTCCCCAAGATGTTTGGCCGGATGATGAACGAGAGATGGGGCAAGCTGCACTTCTGGTTTACCCTGATCGGGTACTACATCGTATTCTTCGGCATGCACTTCCAGGGATTCGGCGGGATGCCGCGCCGTTACTACTCCTTTGCCAAGTACGAATATCTGCAGGGGATGCAAGGAATGAATGTGTTTATCAGCATCTGTGCGTTCTTCATGGCGGCGGCCCAGTTTGTTTTCCTGGCCAACTTCTTCTGGAGCCTGTGGAAGGGGCCCAAGGCCGAACGCAATCCCTGGCAGGCGACTACGCTGGAATGGATGGCGCCTTCGCCGCCCCCGCACGGCAACTGGGGCGACGTTCAGCCCGTGGTCCACCGCTGGCCTTACGAGTACAGCCTGCCGGGTGCGCCGGCGGACTTCACCCCGCAGACAGTGTCCCCGGCTGAGGCAAAGGTGACTTGGTAGCCGAAGGAAGAATACGAGGTAGCTGAACGACGGAGGCGCGAAAGTCTACAAGGGGATCACTTGAGATGGAGCTAGCTGAGAGCATGGGCAGAGGAAGTGGAACCGGCCGGGAGGCAGCCCTCCCGCTCAGTACCGCTCAACTGGGCGTGTGGGCCCTGCTGGGCACCATCACCATGCTGTTCGCCGGCTTCACCAGCGCCTACCTGGTCCGTCGAGTGGGGGGCGACTGGTGGCCGCTCCCGCTGCCCGGCGTCCTGTGGTTCAACACCGGCGTACTGGTGCTGAGCAGCATCTCGCTGGAGCTGGCACGCGCTGCGATGAAGCGCCTGCGGTTGAGCGCTCTGAAAGGTTGGCTTCTGCTCACCACAACGCTGGGCCTGGTTTTCCTGGGCGGGCAGTTTGTTGCCTGGCAAGAGTTGGTGGCGCAAGGGGTTTATCTGCCCACCAGTCCCCACGGTGCATTCTTTTACATCTTGACCGGGCTGCATGGGTTGCACGTGTTGGGCGGTGTGCTGGCGCTGCTCTACGCGCTCAACCGTGCTTGGGCTGGCCACCTCACGCCCGGGACAGCCAACCCGGTGAACCTTTGCGCTACGTATTGGCACTTTGTGGGCGGGCTTTGGCTCTACCTTTTTGTCCTGCTGTTCACTTGAGGAGAGACTTGGTGGAAAGGAAATACCGATGAACGACGCACACGCAGTAGAAACACTGGCATCACCGTGGGGCGGCGGGGTAGCTCCCTTCGGTACAAGCTGGCAAAAGCTGATGATGTGGGTTTTCATCGTCACCGACGGGTTGTTGTTTGCCGGCTTGCTGGCCAGCTATGGCTTTGTGCGCTTGGCCAGCCCGCACTGGCCCGACCAGACTCAGGTGTTCCACCTCCAGTTCATTGGTGTCATGACCTTCATCCTGATCAGCAGCAGCGCCACCATGGCATCGGCGGTGGCGGCGGTCCGGGAGGGTCGGCGCGCGCTGGCGGTTCGCTTCCTGCTGCTGACGATTTTAGGTGGGCTGTGCTTTCTCGGCATGCAGGTCTATGAGTGGGCGACGTTCATCGGCCAGGGAGCGCGGCTGTACGCCAATCCTTGGGGCCCGCCCGCCTTCAGCGCTTCTTTCTTCGTCATCACCGGGTTTCACGGGACGCACGTGCTCTCTGGCATCGTCATACTGGGCATCACTGCCTGGCGCGCGGCCACGGGCCGCTCCTCCAAAGAGGGGGTCGAGCTCGCCGGGCTCTATTGGCACTTCGTGGATCTGGTGTGGGTATTCGTTTTCACTCTTTTCTACCTTGTGTGAAGGATTGGAGGTCACGGGAAAACGCCATGACTAGAACAGTTCCGGAAGCAGGCTATCGAACCTACTGGTTTACCTGGGTGCTGTTGTTGATGCTCACCCTGGGGATGCTGGTGACGGGCTATATTCCGCTCACCCGCGGGCTGATCGTGCTGGTACTGATTGTGGCGATGCTGGCCAAGGCCTCGCTGATCGGCGCCTACTTCATGCATCTCCGCTTTGAGAAGTTGGGCCTGGTACTTACAGTGGCGGTGGCGCTCCTTGCTACTGGAGCTATTCTGTTCGGGCTGCTTGCGGTTGACGGCATTCGAATCCTGGAACTGTCAACACCATAAGGAGCCCGGGTTCTGCCGAGTTATATGTCGAAGCGAGAACACAACACGGCACTTCGCTCCCTGCAACTCTGGGCTTTTCGGGTGCGCCCGAAGGAGCGACAACCGAGGAGGAAGAAATCAAGGTGGGCAAAATGGGCAGTGCTGGCCTTTGCGGCTCTGGCGATTTTGCTGGTTGCCTCCGACGCCGCCTTCGCGCAATGTGCGATGTGCCGGACCGCCATGCTCAACTCGCCCGAAGGCCAGAAACTGGCGCGGGGGTTTAACGACGGAATTCTTTTTCTGCTGAGTGTTCCATTTTTCGTGGTCGGTACCATTGCGTTCCGGCTACGGAAGGTATACTTGGGCAGTCGAGAAGGCGCTGTCCGCTAGGAGTCTCCCCCACAAAAGATCCACCCTGGAAGTTGTCGGGTTTAGCAGTCTGACGTGACCGGGGATTTTTGTACCAGGTGGAATGAGAGAGAATCCACCTGAGGAGGAGCCGGTCATGTCCACCAAGAGGTATAAGGCGGAGCAGATTGTGACGGTGTTGCGGCAGATTGAAGTGGAGATCGCGAACGGAAAGACCATCCCCCAAGCGTGCCGGGAAGCCCAGATCACAGCACAGACCTACTATCGTTGGCGGAAGGAATACGGCGGACTGAAGCTGAGCCAGGCGAAACGGCTGCGGGGGCTGGAGAAGGAGAACGCCCGACTGAAGCGGGTGGTAGCGGAGCTGTCCTTGGAGAAGCAAGTGCTAAAGGAGGTAGCGGAGGGAAACTTCTAAGCCCTGAGCGGCGCCGTTGTGCGGTGGAGCGTGCCCAACAGGAATACGGGTTGAGCGAGCGGCATGCTTGCCGGCTGCTGGGGCAGTGGCGGGGAACACAACGCTATGGGCCGCTCCGGCGGACCGAGGAGGACGCGCTGACCCGAGCGATCATCGCGCTGGCGACGCAATACGGCCGCTACGGCTATCGGAGGATCACGGCTCTGCTGCAGAGCGCCGGTTGGCAAGTGGGCAAGGACCGGGTGCAGCGGATCTGGAGACGGGAAGGGCTGAAAGTGCCGCCAAGACAGCCCAAACGAGGGCGGCTGTGGTTGAACGACGGTTCCTGCGTGCGGCTGCGGCCGGAGCGAGCGAATCATGTGTGGAGCTATGACTTCGTCAGCGCCCGGACGCACGACGGGAGAACGCTGCGGCTGCTGACACTGATCGACGAATACACGCGAGAGTGTCTGGCGATCCGCGTGGCGCGGCGGCTGGGGAGTGCGGAGGTGCTCGAGACGCTGGCGGACGTGATGCTGGGGCACGGAATCCCGGAATACATTCGTTCGGACAACGGCCCAGAGTTCATCGCCAAGGAGCTGCGGCAGTGGCTGGCGAAGCTGGGCACGGGAACCCTCTATATTGAACCGGGGAGTCCGTGGGAGAACGGCTACTGCGAGAGCTTCAATGGGAAGCTGAGGGACGAATGCCTGAATGGGGAGATCTTCTACTCACTGCAGGAGGCGCAGATTGTGATCGAATGGTGGCGGATCGAGTACAACACCCGGCGACCGCACTCGGCGCTCGGCTACAGGCCGCCGGCACCGTTGGCCTCCAGCCCCTGGGATCGACCAAATCCAGTTTCACAGCCCCTGGCTGTGATGTAGACTCTCAATGCGTTTGGTACAAAATCTCGGTCAGGTCAGCACCTGCCACGGGGTGCTTTTGCCGCCCATCCACCCGGCGGCAGGTGCCGCCGGGCTCAGCGGTAAAGGCAACGTCGTCAAACTGACCCACTACCCGAAGGGCGGACAGATTGACTTTCGCTGGGCCAGGGGCTATTCTGCCGGACGAGGCCGCGCCCGCAGACCTTTTAGGGCTGGCTGGGGGGATCCCTGGGGTTAACTTCTCGAAGGAGACGACTAGTTATGCATAGCCGACGCTACCTGCCAATCATCGTCACTCTGGCCGTTCTGGTTCTGGTGCTGGGGACCGCGCCTGCCTACGCGCAAGACGGCACGCTCAAGATCAAGGTCAAGCCCAAGAGCGGCTACACCCTGGTCGACGGCCGCCCCATGGGCCAGGGCAACCACAAGCTCAGCCTCACGCCCGGCGAGCACGAGGTCGGCGTCTACCGCTACGGCCGCAAGCCCCACGTCGAGACCGTCACCATCACCGCCGGCCAGACCACCAACCTCAGCGTCACCCTGGAGCACATCCCCGGCACCGTCTCCGGCCCCTGGGCGCGCATCCGCTTGCTGGTCAAGCCCAACCATACCGCCGTCTTTCTCAACGGGCGCACGCCCGACTTCCTGATCGGCTGCACCGGCTCCACCGACGGCCACCTGTTCGTCGGCCAGGAGCTGCTGGTGCCCCCCGGCACCCACTCCATCGCCCTGGCGCTCGACGGCTACACCACCTACACCACCGAAGTCACCGTCCAGGTCAACCAGCAGGCTGAAATCCGCCACACCATGCAGCGCGGCTCGGGCGAGCAGGCCCTGACCGCCGCCGCCCTGACCATCAAGCAGAACAACAAGCTCGCCAAGATCGGCGACCGGCCCCGCGACCAGGGCGAAGGCAACAGCATGAAGGTCGCGGTCGCTTCCCTCAGCGCCCGGCTTTCCGCCGACCCCACCCAGATTTCCTGCGGCGACTCCAGCCGCCTCTCCTGGTCGTCCACCGAGGCCGCCCGCGCTGAAATCAGCGGCCTGGGCGAAGTGGACGCCTCCGGCGAGCAGCTGGTCAACCCCACCGGCACTACTACCTATGAGTTGACCGCCACCGGCCCCGGCGGCCTCCAGAGCGCCAGCGCCACCGTCAACGTGGACTCCGCCATCGAGGCTTCCTTCAGCATCAGCCCGGGCGAGATTCGCTACCGCAAGATCGGCGACCGCGTGGTCGAGCACGGCACCGCCGAGGTGGTCTGGTCCACCACCAATGCCGACTCGGTCTCCATCGACCCGCTCGGCTCGGTCAGCGCCAGCGGCGACCGCAGCGTCCAGCCCGCCCCCGAGCAAACCGAGCCCGGCCCCGTCAGCGAAACCGTCACCTACACCCTCGCCGCCACCAACAACTGCGGCAGCTCGGAATCCCGCACCGCCGCCGTGCGCATCACCGGCTCCATCGAGCCGCTGCCGGAAGTCGTCCTCGCCAGCGTCTTCTTCCCCACCGACTACCCCGACCAGCGCAACCCCAACCTCGGCCTGCTGCGCAGCCAGCGGCAGACACTCTCTTCGCTCGCCGACGGTTTTAAGAGCTACCTCGAGTACGACCCCGACGCGCGCCTGGTGCTGGAAGCCCACGCCGACCAGCGCGCCTCTCGCCCTTACAACCAGACGCTTTCGGAGCGCCGCGCCGCCCGCGTCAAGCAGTTCCTGGTGGACCAGGGCATCGCCTCCGCCAGCATCGAAACCACCGGCTTGGGCGAGGGACAGAACCTGGAGCGCTCCACCGTCCGCGCACTGGAAGCGCAGAACCCCAACGATCCCCCGCGCCGCCGCATCCGCGCCCGTTACACCGACTGGCTGGCCCACAACCGCCGTGTGGACGTTGTGCTGCGCCCCGCCGGCGAAACCTCCACCCGCTACTACCCCCACAACGCCGACGACTCCCGCATCCTCTGGCAGCAGCCCAAGCCTTCACGCCGCCGCATCGAAGAGGCCCAGTAGCAAACAGGGAACAGCAATCATCACGAGACACCGAGCCCCGCGGCCCCTGCCGCGGGGTTCTTTTCTTGGGGGAGCGCCGCCTGGCGCTCCCTATTTTTGTCCTCTTGTGATTTTGTCGGGCGACTCACTGAGCGCCTTTCCGAAACGGTCTGCTTCGAATAACATGGCAGAGAATTTAATCTACCTGGAGGAGATGACTTCATGGCCAAGCTGTTGCACATTCTGGCGGCGCCGCGCGCCGACGGCGTCTCGCGCACGCGCAAGGTAGCGGCAGCGTTTTTCGACGCCTACCGCCAGGCCCAGCCCAACGCCACCATCGACACGCTCGACTTGTTTGCCGCGCCGCTTCCTGAGATGGACGCCCTGGGGGTGGAGGCGAAGTTGAAGCACCAGGCCGCGGAAGAGTTGCAGGGAGCGGTCGCCCAGCGCTGGGCGGAGATTGAGCGCTTCGTGCAACAGTTTCTCGCCGCCGACAAGTACGTCTTCACCGCGCCCATGTGGAACTTCGGCATCCCTTATCGGCTCAAGCACTACTTCGACGTCATCGTCCAGGCGGGGCTTACTTTTCGGTTCGTCTCCGGGAGCGTGGAAGGGCTGGCGGCGGGTCGACCGGCGGCTCTGCTCACCTCGCGCGGCGCCGACTACCGCCCCGGCTCACCCTTCGCGCCCTTCAACCAGCAGGAGCCTTACCTGAAGGCCATTCTCGGCTTCCTGGGCATCACCGATTTCCGCGTTGCCGCCTTCGAGGGAACCGACAGTCACGGCGCCGAGGAGCGTCTTGCCCTCGCCGTTGAGCAAGCCCGCGCCCTCGCCCGCTCCTTCTAAGCCGCAGAGCGGGCCATCCCGTTCAGCTTGTGGGCTTGTCCTGTTTACCCCGAGGAGACCGAGGGGCTTGTCCTGCCCGCCCGCCGAAGCCTGCTTGCCGCAGGCAGGCCTTGGCGAAGGAGGGCCTGCCGTCCGTAGCTCGAAGAGCGTAGGAAGGTCATTCTGCCTGCCCCGTATCTCTTACGGGGAACGAAGTGAAGAATCTGCTTTTCTCTTTGGTAGCGGCGATGAATCCGCCACGGCGGATTCATCGCCGGCCTTTTCCTTTGTGGGTCGTGCCTTCAGGCACGACATTCCCTTTGCGTCATCTCTCTGGGGCGGGCAGGCAGGTTCAGGCAGGCTAGCCGAGCTTACCTGCCTCTGGCAGGGATCTGCTTTTCAAGCTCGGCAGCCACCGCGCCAGAACGAAAATCACAAGGGAGCGCCAGCCGGCGCTCCCTTCATTAAGTTATCTGATTATTTTCTGATATCGCGGAGTGTCATATCCAGACAAGGACCGTCTCTGTCTAAAGGTTTAGGCAGACTGTATAATTGTTGTTGGGCCCCGCAACAAGCATGACCTCACCTGAAGCCCAGTTTGAGCGAGAGCTAGAGGTTTTCCGCACTGAGGCGGAGGCCGCGATACAGTTCTTCTATGCGTACTTGACGGTGCACGCGGTTGCTGCGGATCATAAGCCGGTGTACCGCCTGCTCAACACGGCTCCCCTGTTCTGGAACACGAACCTTGGGGCGCTACAAACTGCTGCGTTTATGGCCCTGGGAAGGGTCTTCGATCAGAATTCGACACACAATCTCGATCAGCTTCTGCGTATCGCGCAGGACAACCTCTCCATTTTCTCGAAGGCCTCCCTCGGTGCTCGAAAGCAGGGTAGCAGCCCGACCTCACCTGAGTGGTTAGCCGAATACTTGCGCGATGTATACGTTCCGACGCCAGCCGATTTCCGTCGCCTGCGAGCCCACGTGCGCAAACATCGCAGGGTCTATGAAGCAAAATACAGAGATCTTCGCAATAGGTGGTTCGCGCACAAGGGGGTTTCTGCGCAGGCGGACATTAATGCACTATTCGCAAAGACCAACATCCGAGAGTTACAGAAAATGCTGGCCTTCCTGGGTTCGCTGTACGAAACGTTGTGGCAGCTTTTCTTCAATGGAAGGAAACCCGTTCTTCGCCCGCGTCGTTACTCTGTGAAGCATATGCGGCACAGCCCATCACCTCCGTGGAAAACGAGCGCGGTGCAAGAGCGCATCACGCATGAAGCAGAGCAGTTTCTTTGCTCTATTGCGGGCGTGGCCCAACAACCCCTTCCAGAGGACGCGCCAAAATCAACACGCCGCTGATGCAGGGCGTTCGGGCCGACATGATGAAGGTCTATGCAGCGCTGAAGGATGACATAAACGAAGGACACGTTTGGCTGGGAGAGCCCGGCCTTCCGCCGAGGTGCGTCGTAGCAATCACGAACACCCAGAACGGGCGGACCGTGTACTGCGAATCGTTCCAGTTTGAGAAGAACTTCCTGACCGAGTACAACCAGAGCCCGCGCATCAATATCGACGTTCCTGCGTCCTCAATCGTAATGGGCTACTGGTATCGTGCCCGTCTTGGGGGGCTGGAGACCCAGGAGGTTTATCCACTGGACGTGAAGGCGGCGAAGCCCGTCTGGGGCAACCTGAGAGCCTGCATGCAGCACCCCCAAGTAATCGTCCGTGTCGCTGTGTGGCTCGGCTTATTGAGTGTGGGGCTCGGACTCCTCGGAGTCATTCTTGCGGTATTCGCCTAGGGCGTGAAATGCGCTCTAACATCGCAGGTGTAGCCAGAGCTGCCTAACAACCGGTTGCAGCGGCCGACACTCACATGCCGTCGCTGAACCGGGGCGTTAGACAGATCTGGGAGACAGGCTGGGATATGCTGCAAGTCACCGATGACTAGGCTCAGCTGCCACAACCGGGAAGTCATTTTCAGGAAGGTGTGCCGCCTTGTCGAAACCAAACACTTCAATCCGAAACTGAATGGTGTGGACTGGGGCTCTGTAGTCGAGGCCCGGAGAGACCGGATTCTGCAGATCGAAAGCCCGGAGGAATTTGAAAAGGAAATCCACGACCTTGTCTCGCAACTGAAGACAAGCCAGAGCGAAAATCCAAGAGAGCGCACTTCGCTCCCTTCATTTTGTTTAACGGGGGTTTTCGGTCGCTAGGATTCGAGGCTTTTAACTTCGTAGGTGATTTCGACGGATAGAACCTGCGCGACAGCAACCAGCTCTTCGGTTTCCTCCA
>JACZYA010000093.1 GCA_022571295.1 Acidobacteriota bacterium
AGAGCAGTTCCAGCAGGGCGCAGTCGCGCCGCACCAGGCGACGCGCGCGCTGATTGCGTTGCTTACTTGAACCTGCACCCTGCCCTCGGGCGGGCAATTCCGCCAACGTGTCCAGAAAGCGGTTCACCTGCTCGACCGGCAACACCTGCGGCAAGCGCTGGGGCAATCGTGGCGTGCGCACCAACCGCGCCGGGTTTTCCTCCAGCCAGCCCTGGCGGACGCAGAACTTGAAGCACGAGCGCAGCGCGGCCAGCTTGCGCGCGACGGAAGTTTTCTCCCGCTTGCGGTCGTAGAGGTGCCCGAGGTACTCGCGGATTTCCAGTTTGGTGATGGCGTCCAGGCGCGGCTCCTGCTGGCGGCCGCGCTCGTCTTCGACGGTAAGGTAGAGGCGGAACTGCTCCAGGTCGCTACGATAGCTGCGGAGGGTGTGGGGCGAGGCGTTCTTTTCGTCACGCAGGTGGGTGAGGAAACGTTCGATGGCACGTCGCATCAGACAAATGAAACCACGGATTCACACCGATGCACACAGATTTCTTGTGAGGTCAGGCCGGAATCGGATTGGGGCGTTTGACCTCCTGGAGCCAGGTGCCGAGTGCGGCCAGCGCGCGGCGGCATTGTTGGGCGCGGCGCGCTTTTTTGTCGCGCGTGCTCTCCTCTTCCGGCAGGGGCGGCAACAAGTCGAAGGCGATGTTGGCAGGCTGGTAGTGGTGCGGGTCGGCGGCCGAGATGTAATGGCAGAGCGATCCCATTGCCGTCTCCCGCGGCGGCGCGAGGGGCTGCTCGCCCGCGGCCAGACGGACGGCGTGCGTGCCGGCCATGAAACCGGTGGCCATGGCTTCGACGTAGCCCTCGGTGCCGCAGAGCTGCCCGGCAAAGAAAATGTTTGCGTGCGCGCGCAATTGCAGCGTGGTGGTAAGCAAGGCAGGCGCATTGATGTAAGTGTTGCGGTGAATCTGCCCGTAGCGGAGGATTTCGGCGTTTTCGAGGCCGGGAATCATCCGCAGGATGCGCTTCTGCTGGCCGAACTTGAGGTGGTTCTGGAAGCCGACCAGGTTGTAGCTGTCGGCGCGGGCATTTTCCTGCCGGAGCTGCACCACGGCGTAGGGCCGGCGGCCGGTGCGCGGGTCGGTGAGCCCGACCGGCTTCATAGGCCCGAAGCGCAGGGTGTCGCGCCCGCGCCGGGCCAGCTCCTCGATCGGCAGACAGGCTTCGAAGAAGCGCACTTCCTCGAAGGCGTGGCGCTCAACTTCTTCGGCGGCGAGCAGGGCGTCGAGGAAGCGCTCGTACTGCTCGCGCGTGAACGGGCAGTTGAGGTAGTCCTCGCCGCCCTTGCCGTAGCGGGAGGCGCGGAAGACTTTGCCGCGGTCGATGGTGGCGGCGTCCACGATCGGGCTGATGGCGTCGTAGAAATAAAGCTGGCCGGCGCCGGTCAACTGCGCAATGTCGGCCGCCAGTGGCCCGGAGGTAAGCGGGCCGGTCGCGACGATGACCAGAGAGTCGCGCGGAATCGTCTGCGCTTCCTGCCGCTCGATGCGGATCAGCGCTTGCCCCGCGACGGCTTCGCTGACGCTGGCGGCGAATTGCTCCCGATCCACCGCCAGCGCCTGCCCGGCGGGAACGACGCAGCGGTCAGCAACCTGAATCAGCAAGGAGCCTGCGCGCCGCAGCTCTTCTTTCAGCAAGCCGGGCGCGCTGTCAGGCCGATTGGACTTGAGGGAGTTGGAGCAGACCAACTCTGCCAGCCGGTCCGTCTGGTGGGCGGGCGTCTGCCGCAGCGGGCGCATCTCGCAGAGCCGCACCGGCAGGCCAGCGCGCGCCACCTGCCAGGCGGCCTCTGCCCCGGCCAACCCGCCGCCCAGTACGACGATTTCTCTCGCGGTGGTCATAGCTTGCTTTGTGACTCAACTGGGATTATACAAGAGCCTTTGGTGGCCCAGGACAGTTCCCGACCTCCACCCAAGGAGCGCGCGATGGACACAAAAAAATACCTGATCGCAGTGATTGTGGTTTTCGTGGTGTACTCCGGAGTCGCCTACCCCATCCACCAGGTCCTGCTGCGGTCTGACTATGAATCCCTCGAAGCGGTGCGAGAGTTCGCTGAGTTCACCAAGCGCGTGCCCTTGCTCTACCTGGCCAACCTGATTTTTTCGCTGGCGTTCTGCTACATCTACATCCAGGGGTACGAGCCCAACAAGCACTGGCTCCGGCAGGGTGTCCGCTACGGTCTGGTGGTGGCCACGCTGCTGGCGCCCATGGCCCTGATCGGCTACGTGGCACTGCCCATACCGCTGCTGCTGGCGCTGAAGTTGATTGTGCTGAACTATGTGCATCTGGTGATCACCGCTCTGGTCGCAGCGGGCGTCTATCAGACCCCGCCGCTGCCTCTGCCCGCCTGAACCGGGAGGAATGATGGCGCGCGTCCGAGTGATCGAGAAAGAGCGGGCGGCGATGATTCTCCGCAACCTTTACGACGCTGCCGAAAAACAGTACGGCGCGGTGCCCAACCTGTTCAAGACCATGGCGCACCGGCCGGAGCTGCTGCTGACCTTCTCCAACTATTACAAAGAACTCTGGACCGGCGGGGCGGTGGACGCCCGGATCAAAGAGTTGGCGGCGATTCGCGCCGCAGTGCTGAACGGCTGCCACTATTGAATCACCCACCATAGCGCTTCGGGGAAGCGCGTCGGGTTGAGCGCAGAACAGGTCGCCGCCCTGCACCGCGATGATTGGGAGAGCTCTTCCGCTTTCGATGACAAGGAAAAAGCTGTCATCCGTTTTTCTGAGAAGTTGACCCGGGCACCCGCCAGCGTCACCGACGAAGACATCAAGAGCCTGCGCAAGTGGTTCGGCGAAGCCCATTTGGTGGAGTTGAACCTGATCGTCGGGACGATGAACCTGACCAACCGCTTCAACCTCTGCTTCGGCGTCGAGCTGGAGAAAACAGAAACTAGCCGGCGGTAGGAAGTCCTCCCGGTGGCGGGTGCCCTTCGGCTACGCTTCCCTCGACTACGCTCGGGACAGGCAGGACAAGCCACGGGGCTCGGTGCTTAGAGGTGCGTGGGACTTCTTGTTGACAAGCAACATGGCAGAGGACTACGCTTCTACCGAGAGGACGGGAACGCCAAGAACGGGAGGTTCGTATGCACAGGAAAATGATGACAGTTTTGATTGTGGTATGTCTGGCTGCACTGGTCAGCTTTGCGGGCGAAAAGCAAGGCAAGATGGACGCAGCCAGCCACGCAGTCAAGCTCAAGGCAGAGCTGAACTTGACTGATGAACAGACAGCGCAGGTCGAGAGCGTCTTTGCCGGCATCCTAGAGCGGATGCAGCCCATCCAGGCCAGCATGCGCGCGACTCACCAGGAGTTGAAAGCCCTGCGGAACACGACTGCAACTGACTCGGGAGCCATCGAAGCGAAGGAAACCGAGCTGGAACCCATTCGAGCACAAAAACGGGAGCTGATGGCGGAACGCGACAACGCCATGCAGCAGATTCTGACCCCGGAGCAGCTTGCCAAGTATCAGGAGATAGTGGCAGCTCACTCCAAGAAGCACATGGGCGCAGGGCACAAAGGACCAGGACACCAGAAGTAGCTCACCGAACAGAACGCAATCGAGCTGTTGGAATCAAGAGCCCGGGGCAATCCCGGGCTCTGGTGCATTTGGGCATAAGAGCGAGCCTGCCTGCGGCACCCTCCGAGGATGGCAGCCTGAACTGAATGTCAGGGCTAAAGCTCTGACCCACAGGGGAGAAGGTTCGGGCGGGGCTAGTCGGCGGGGCTGGCGGTTTCCTGCGGGACGGATTCCCCGGCGGGGGGAACGACGGGAACTTCAAACTCGCACTTCTCGGCCCGGCAGTAGCGCAGGTCACCAGTCTTACTGCGCTTCTCGTAAGTGATGGCGGCGCCGCACTCCGGGCAGGCCTCCGCCAGCGGCCGGTGGCCGACGGTGAAGTTGCACTCCGGGTAACGCGAACAGCCGTAGAAGACGCGCTTGCCCTTGCGGGCCCGACGCTCCACAAACTCACCTTCCTTGCACTCCGGGCACTTGATGCCGAGGGTCTTGTGGCGGGTGTACTTACATTCCGGGAATTTGGCGCAGGCGATAAAAATCCCGTAGCGGCCGATTTTTTCCACCAACTGCCCCTGGCATTGGGGACAGTTCTCACCGATGGGCACCGGCTCGGATGGGCGCCCGCGGGCGGAGAGCGGCTTGGTGGTCTTGCAATCGGGGTAACCCGTGCAGGCCAGGAACGTCCCGAAGCGCCCGCGCTTGAGCACCATCTCGCGGTTGCAGTTGTCGCAGTACTCGGTCTGGCCTTCGGGGGTGTTTTCGTCCGACTCGATGCCGGGAATTTCCAAGGTGGGCTCGCGGGTGTAGGTGCAGTCGGGATAGCCGGAGCAGGCCAGGAAGAGCCCGTGGCGACCGATGCGCATCAGCATGGGCTTGCTGCAGCGCTCGCAGGTCTCGTCGGTGGGCAGGCCGGCCTTGACGTTTTCCATCTCCTCGCCGGCGCGTTCCAGGTCGCGGGCGAATTTTTCGTAGAACTCTGAGAGCGCCTCGGTCCACTTGAGCTTGCCTTCTTCGATTTCGTCCAGCTCCTCCTCCATGCGGGCGGTGTAGGCGATGTCAAAAATATCCGCGAAGCTCTTGACCAGCAGGCCGAAGACGAGCTCGCCCAACCGGGTGGGATAGAAGCGGCCGCGGTCTTTGGCCGCGTAGGCGCGGTCGAGGATGGTGGAAAGGATGGCGGCGTAGGTGGAGGGCCGGCCGATGCCCTTCTCCTCCAGCTCCTTCACCAGCGTCGCTTCGGTGTAGCGCGGAGGCGGCTGGGTGAAGTGCTGCTCGGGCTTGAGCTCGTTCAGCTTGAGCGTTTCGCCCTCGCTCACCTCAGGCAAGCGGGCGGCAGCGGACTCCTCCTGCTCTTCCGCTTTTCGCGACTCGTCCTTGCCCTCTTCGTACACGGCCAGGAAACCATCGAACTTCAGCACCGAGCCGGTGGCGCGCAAGCGGTAGTCGTCGCCGGCGGCGATGTCAATGGTGGTCTGGTCGAAGAGCGCTTCCGCCATCTGGGAGGCGATGAAGCGCTGCCAGATGAGCGTGTAAACCTTGAGCTCGTCCTCCTTCAGGTAGCGCTTGACGTCGGCGGGGGCGCGGCTGACGGAGGTGGGGCGCACGGCTTCGTGGGCGTCTTGTGCGCCTTTCTTCGACTTGAAAACGCGCGCCTTCTCCGGCAGGTACTTCGGGCCGTAGCGCTCGGGGATAAGCTGGCGCACTTCGTCCAGCGCATCCTGGCTGACGCGGGTGGAGTCGGTGCGCATGTAGGTGATGAGACCGATGCTGCCTTCCTCGCCCAGCTCGATGCCTTCATAGAGCCGCTGGGCCAGCATCATGGTGCGCTTGACGCTGAAGCGCAGCTTGCGCACCGAGTCTTGCTGGAGCTTGCTGGTGGTGAAAGGCGGAACCGGGTTGCGCCGCCGTTCCTTCTTCTGCACCGTCGTTACGCGGAAGCTGACGCCGCGCAGCGCCGCCAGGTGCCGGTCGGACGCCTCCTGGTTGGGGATAGAGAGTTTCTTACCCTGGTGCTCGACCAGCCGGGCGTCGAAGGCGGGTGGGGAGGCCGCCGACAGGTTGGCGTCCATGGTCCAGTATTCTTCCGTTTTGAAGGCGCGGACTTCCTGCTCGCGCTCCACCACCAGCCGCAGTGCCACCGTCTGCACTCGGCCGGCGGAGAGCCCGCGCTTGACCTTGTCCCAGAGCAGCGGGCTGACTTCGTAGCCCACCAGCCGGTCGAGCACGCGGCGGGCCTGCTGCGCGTTCACCAGGTGGGTGTCAATCTGAGTGGGCTTTTCGAACGCCTGCTGGACGCCGCGCTTGGTGATTTCGTTCATCGACACCCGGAAGATTTTCTTCCGCTTGTCGATCGGGGGACCTGCGTTCAAGGCCGGCGGTTTCTCATTCTTTTTTGCTTCTACTTTCTTTTTCGCGGCGCCTTTCTTGGTCTTCTTACCTTTGGCAGTCTTTTTCTTCTTGCCGCGATTGTTGGCGGGGGCGGGCTCGACTAGCAGTTCCTTATCGGTCAGCACCTCCTTCAGGTGCGCGCAGATGGTTTCCCCTTCGCGGTCAGGATCGGCGGCTAGATAGATGAAATCAACCTTGCGGGCGGCTTCGCGCAGCTCGATCACCACTTTTTCCTTGCCGGGGATGACAAAGTAGGTGGGCTGGAAATTTTTGTCCACGTTCACGCCCAGCTTCTTGCGGGGCAGGTCTTTGACATGGCCGAGCGAAGCCTTCACGATATAGCCCCTGCCCAGGTACTTCTTGATGGTGCGCGCCTTGGCCGGCGATTCGACGATGACCAGCGACTTTGCCATTTAGGACACTCGCAACTCTTGGCGCGCCGGCAGCACGCGCAGGAAGAATTTGCCCGGCAACTGCCGGATCAGCCCTTTCATCTCCAACCCGAACAAAGCCGCCAGCACATCCGAGGGGTTCAACCCGCTGGCTTCCACCACTTGATCTACGTGCACGGCTTCGTCCACTTTCAAGATGCCGAAGACCGCCTGCTCGGTTGCAGAAAGATTCTCGACCAGCGGAAGGGCTTCCTGCCCCGCCGACGGTTGAGCGGCCGCGGCCAGCCGCTCCAGAATTTCGCTCCGCACCGGCGTGGGCAACTCCTCCACCACGTCCTCCCAGGTTTCCACCAGCTTCGCTCCCTGTTTGATGAGGCTGTTGGGGGCGGCGCTGCGGGAATTGGTGATGTTGCCGGGGATGCCATAGACTTGGCGGTTGTATTCCATCGCCAGCCGCCCGGTGATGAGCGAGCCGGAGTAGCGCCCGCCTTCGCCCACCACCACGCCCCAACTGAGCCCGGCGATGATGCGGTTGCGGATGGGGAAGTTCTGCGGGGCGGGAAAGATTCCGATGGGGAACTCGGTGATCACGCAGCCATTCGATTCGATTTGCGCGCGCAGCTTCTTGTTCTCCTTGGGGTAGTCCACGTCAATCCCGCAGCCCAGCACAGCCACGGTTTTCCCGCTGGCTTCGAGCGCGCCCCGGTGGGCGGTGGAGTCGATGCCGCGGGCCAGGCCGCTGACGATGGTCAGGCCGCGCCCGGCCAGGTCCTGCGCCAGCCGCCCGGTTACTTGCTGGCCGTAAGGCGAAGGCTGGCGCGAGCCGACAATCGCCAGGCAGTGCGAGCTCAGCACGGCCGCGTCGCCCCGCACATAGAGCAGCATCGGCGGGTCGTAGATTTCCTTCAGCAGGGGCGGATAGTCGGGCTCGTCCCACGACAACAGCCGGCAGCCGAGCTGGCGAACCTTTTCCAGTTCCTCCTCAGCGGCTTTGAGCGGACTGCGCGACTGAATGGTGCCCGCGACCGGAGTCGGCAGGCCGCAGGCTTCCAACTCCGTGCGCGAAGCCGAGAAAACTTTTTCGGGCGCGCCCAAGCGCTTGAGCAACTCCGCCGCCAGCCGCGCGCCCACGCCAGGCGTGAGCAGCACCGCCAGCCAGTAGGTGTAGCGTGTCAGGTCTTGCGCCATTATCTTCTCAAGCTTCTCGTTACGCCCTGTAGCCTTACGAAGCAGGCAACCTAACGGGCTGAACGCCCGGTTGTCAAGCAGGCCGACCTGAACGGCAGTATGCCACAGACAGCCCCGGGAAAGCGAACCTGCGTTGATACAAACACATAGCGGGTGTTAGAGTGGATTCTTAATTGTTTGGCACCCAGCCACGAGAGACTGTTTCCGGTGGGACGATGAAACCCAAGACTCGATTCCAGCCGTCGCGGCCAGCCCAGCGCCCGAGCCCGCCGCAGTTGCTGCGGGTGTCGGTGGTGCGCTACCTGAACACGGCGCCGCTGGTGTGGGGGCTTGACCGCGGGCTGGAGCGGAAGCGCTACCGGCTGAGCTTCACCGTGCCGGCGGCCTGCGCGGAGGCGCTACGCACGGGCGCGGCCGAAGTGGGCATCGTCCCCTCGATTGAATACCAACGCATTCCCACGTTGAAAATCATCCCCGGCATCAGCGTGGCCAGCGAGCAGCAGGTGCAGAGCGTGCTGCTGGTCAGCCGGGGACCGGCGCGCAAGGCGAAGAAAGTGGCGCTCGACACCAGCTCGCGCACCTCGGTGGCGTTGACGAAGATTCTCTTCGCGCGGCATTGGCACCGCGAGCCCGACTACGTAGAAGCGCAGCCCGACCTCAAGGCGATGTTGGCGGCAGCGGACGCGGCGCTGCTGATCGGCGACCCGGCGCTGCGGTTCACCCTGCGCAGCCGCGGGCCGCAAGGCGAGGAGTGGGCACGCGAGGAGAACTTGCACATCTACGACCTGGCAGAGGAGTGGGTGCGGCTGACCAACCTGCCTTTCGTGTTCGCCTTCTGGGCGGTGCGCGGCGACCGCGTGCGCGACCCGCGACAGCGGCAACAACTGACACACAACTTCCAGCGCGCGCGCGACCTCGGGCTGGAGCATCTGCCGGAAATCGCTCACCAGGCAGCGGTGGAACTGGGGCTGCCGGGCGGGCAATTGGAGCGCTACCTGCGCACCGCCATCCAGTACCGGCTCGACGCCCGCCATCAAGCCGAGCTAGAATACTTCTTCAAGTACGCGCATGAGCTGGGACTGATTGAGCAGGTGCGGCCGCTGGAGTTCCTCTAGGAGAGGGGGGAACTGTCAGGGCAGGGTTTCAACCCTGCCGTAAAGGTTGGGTTAATCGGGGGCTTCAGCCCCTGAGGCCTCAGCGGCTAAAGCCGCGCGTATCGGAGGAACGCTTGGGCAGACAGGCGAGCTCGGAATGACAGCGTAGCGGGGGCCCTGCCTGCGGCAGGCAGGCTGGCTTCTTCGCCGCTACCCGTTGCGAATGTTTTCATTCTGAGCGAAGCCCCACTAGCGGCGGGGCAAAGCGAAGAATCCCGTCGGTGCGGGGGGATTCTTCGTCGCCCGCGAGGAGGACCCGCCTACGGCGGGCGGGCTCCTCAGAATGACAGCGTCGCGGGAGCGGTGCTCTGAGACGAGAAGTTTGAGATGAGCCTGACAAAGCAAGAAGCGCTAGAGTTGTTCCGGTCCGACGACCTGATCGGCGTCGGGATGGCGGCTGACCAAGTGCGCCGGCAGAAGCACCCGGAGAACGTGGTCACCTACCAGATTGACCGCAACATCAACTACACCAACTTCTGCACCGAGTACTGCTCCTTCTGCGCCTTCTATCGGCCCATGGGCTCGCCCGAAGGCTACGTGCTCGACCTCGACACCATCTACCAAAAAATTGACGAGACGCTGGCGCTGGGCGGCAGCGGCATCCTGATGCAGGGCGGGCTGCACGGGGAACTGAAGATCGACTACTACGAGAACCTGCTGCGCAGTATCAAGCAGCGGTATCCGAAGCTGCACCTGCACTGTTTCTCAGCGCCGGAGATTCTGAACATCGCCGAGCTGAGCGGGCTGACGATTCGCGACACCTTCAGGCGGCTGATGGACGCCGGGCTCGACTCCATCCCCGGCGCGGGGGCGGAAATCCTGGACGACGAAGTGCGCCGGCGCATCAGCCGGCTGAAGTGCACCGCCGAGGAGTGGGTGGAGGTGCACCGCACCGCGCACGCGCTCGGCATGCGGACGACCGCGACCATGATGTTCGGCTGCGGCGAAACCATCGAGAACCGTGTGAACCACCTGGAAGTCATCCGGCAGATTCAGGCCGACACCGGCGGCTTCACCGCTTTCATCCCCTGGATGTACCAGCGCGAGAACACGCCGCTGGCCTCACAGGTGAAAGAAGAAGCGACGGCGGTGGACTACTTGAAAACGCTGGCGATCACGCGGCTCTACCTCGACAACATCGACAACGTGCAGGCCAGTTGGCTGACGCCCGGAATCAAGATTTGCCAAATAGCGCTGCGCTTCGGCGCCAACGACGTGGGCAGCATTTTGATCGAAGAGAACGTCGTGGCCGCCGCCGGCTGCCACAACCATACCAACGAAGCCGAGTTGCGCCACATCATCCACGACGCCGGCTTCACCCCCGCCCAACGCGATACCCTCTACCGCGCCTACTTCCTGCGGTATAACTAAACAAGCTGCCAGGTATCCCCCTGTTGGCGGGTGTCCCTCCTTCCTCCTTCGCTCTTCGAGCTTCGGAGGACGGGTCGGCGGGACAGGCGCCGCACCTCTTCCAAGCTGTCTTTGACTCTCATTCTCAGATTGCACCGGTCGCGAGCCTACGCCCCCGGAAGGGCTTCGGCCCGTGGGGCCATAGAAATTTCCCAGTGGCAGAAGCCTGCCTGTGCCTGCCTGCGGTAGGCAGGGTAAGCAGGCCACTGGGCTGAACCCCAGGGGCGTAATTATTTTGTGCGCGAGCGATGAATGGTAAGAGTCACTTCTTCGCCGTCGGAGAGGTTGAGGGGGGTGAGGGGTTTGAGGACGCCATCCTGACAGATGGCGCGGATGGTTTGGGCCCCAGCGGCGGAAGCCACTGGGCTGAACCGTTTCCCGGTGGCAGGTGCCACCGGGCTCGGGGCGCCCCGAATTCCACCAAGCGGGTGCCGAGCACCTCTTCCGGACTTTTCTTTCTCCCTGCCACCAACAGACGGGACAGAACGGCCGTCCAAAGCGGCGTTGGCGAGGCGGTCGGCAGCGCGAGTGAGGTTACGGGGGACGGATTCAATCGCGAAGGAGCCGAAGGCGGTGATGAGAGCGGAGGCTTCGGCGTGCAGCGGTTTGAGGTCGGGGCTTTTGACCTTGTAGTCGCCCTGAATCTGGCGTGCGAGCAATTCGGAGTCGGTGCGGACGCGCAGCGACGCCCAGCCTTGTTCGCGGGCATAAGTGAGCGCAGCCAGCAGGGCGCGATACTCGGCGACGTTGTTGGTGGTGGCACCGAGGCGGCCGTTGAGCCGGGCGATGACCTTGCCGCCCGCCTCGCCAGCGGCGGGGCGAGTGGCTTCAAAGACCACGCCGTAGGCGGCCGGGCCGGGGTTGCCGCGGGCGGCGCCGTCGATGGTGGCGGTGATGTGGCCGCGCGGCGCAGCGGGCGCGGGCAAGCGGAGCTTGGGCTGACGCTTCTTGGCTGGATGCTTGCGGGACGGTCGCTGCTTGCGTCGGGTCACAGAAAACGATCAGTCGCCGCCGCTGCCAGCGGAGTTGGCCTCGACCGGCGGCGCGACGGGTGCCGGGGGCGGCACGTAATAAAGGATGCGGCGGCAGGACTCGCAGTAGCACATGTGGTCGTTGCGCCTGATCTCGGCGAAGGTCTGCGGGCGGATGTGAATAAGGCAGACTTGGCAGATTTCTTCGCGCACCTCGGCCAGGGCGATGCCGCCGTGCGCGCCGGCGATGCGGTCGTAGACGTTGGGGCCGACGACTTCCAATCAAGGCGAACACGTCCGAGCCGTAACCCTTGCCGTGCTGGACGACACGGTTGACATCCGTCTTGCCGAGCTTGAAGTTCTCGAAGTTCCACGAAAGGACTCTGAACTTCGGCATGGCGGTGCGCCTCGCTGAACGGACGGGAGTTACTGGAATCCCCAAGTACAGACGCGCGTCCGCTCTCACACGGCAACCGGTGAGAGACGGTTCATCCAGTATATCAGATATTACCTAACTGCCGCCTAGTCCTCCAAACGTCGCCGGATTCCCTTCTGCCTGCCTCTGTAAGTCCAGGTCCAAGATTACCATAATCTCCCAGTCGGGGATAGTTTCAAACTCAAACCCTCGATCCCTAATCTCTGGCTCACAGGCAGCAGCGTTGCAGCGTAAGCAGACGTAAGCTCGAATCTCGTCGTGAGGGGGGCCGGACCAGGCTATGCGGTCGTGACGCATCGGGCAGCGACGCTTGGTCCCCTTGGCTGTATCTACCAGGGCAGAGGCCCGTTGGCTCCTTTCTCGTTCCTTATCCCAAAAGCGATATTTTAGTTGCCTTTCTACTTCCTTAAAGGCATCAAAGGCAACCTTAATCGTT
>JACZYA010000094.1 GCA_022571295.1 Acidobacteriota bacterium
ACTGACCTGCAGGAGCAGCACCGGGACGCCTACAGCGTCCTCCCGGTGCTTGCGCAGGAACGCATCCGCCGGGCTACCCAGCTCAACAACGAGCTGGCCCTGGACCTAGACGCGCACGAGGTGGACTTCGACAACGAAGGAATGGACAACCTCTACCGCGCCGTGGAAAGGTTGTTCTTGCGTCTGGCGCGTTTCTTCAAGGAGGGGGAAACTCGGTAGGGGGCGTTGCTGAGAGCGGTGCCCCCGGCCGGCCCGGACAATGGCTTCCGCCTCCTGGAGCACAAAAAGCGACACGAGCTCAAAAGACTCGATCGCCCAACGGGAAGCACGCATCGCGGCCGAGCCCTTCAAGATTCCGTACGTGCCGCCGATAATGTAAGAGGCTAGAGCTTTCGGGTCAGTCTGTGTGTCTACAGGCCCGGCGCTGCCGGCAGACTTTCGAGGGAGCCTCAGCGCTGTTAGCCGGCAGAATAAGGAGCAGCGGATGGCATTCAAGCCCAAGATCCTGGTGGTGGAAGACGACGAGCAGATGCTGCAGCTGTTGGGTGAGGTGCTGGCCCAAATGGGAGCCGAGCCTTGCTGCGAGGGCTCAAGCGTGCGCGCAGCGGAACTGGCCGAGCGCGAAAAATACGACGGCGTCTTCCTGGATTGGAAAATGCCCGAACTGGACGGGCTGGAGCTGGCCCAGCGCATCCGCCAGTCAAAGATGAACCCGAACTGCTCGATCGTGATGATCACCGGGATCACGGAGCCAGGGGCACTGAAAAACAGCTTCCAGGCGGGCATCAACTTCTTCTTGCAAAAGCCGGTGACCATCCAGCAGATCCGTCACCTGCTGAACGTCACCCGTGGCATGATGCTGGAGGAACGGCGCCGCTACCAGCGCATCTCCGTGCAAACCGAGATTCGCTGCAAGTGGGACGACCGCGAAGTCACGGGTGAGAGCCTGAACTTGAGTGTCACCGGCATCCTGGTGAAGTTTGACCAAGGGCCGCCCCGAGAGACCGAGGTGCACATGGAGTTCAAACTGCCCGGCGACCCCCGGCCTTTCGACATCGTCGCCCGGGTGGCGCGACTCACCTCCGACGGTCACCACGCCGGCCTGCAGTTTGTCGAAATAAGCCCGGAACAGCGCCAGCGACTGCTGGACTTTTCCGATCGTGCCCTGGGCACATTCCGCCCCTCAGAGGCCCAGCTAGCCCGCACTGCCAAATAACAGCCGGAGTGAAAAAGGGCCTGTAGCGTTTCCCTCTTCAACTCTCCCTTTTCGGTGAAGTGTGGGGGGACGTAGGGTTACTGTGGTGCAGCGGAAGACCGAGCGGCGCGGAGGGTTTCCACCGCCCGTATCGCCTGGTCAATCACCGCTTCCATACTTTGCCCCTTGGTGTAGGTGGCCTGTCCGACGGTCACCGTCAGAGGACGCCCGATACGTTCCTGAATATCAGGCTGCTGGGAGATGCGCTGGCGCAACCGACCTTCCACAATCGCCGCACCCTCCGGCGGCGTTTCGGGCAGAACGGCCAGGAATTCATCGCCGCCAAAACGAAATACCATGTCGGAGGTGCGCAGAGTAACTTGCAGGACGGCTGCGACCGCTTGGAGGACCTGGTCGCCCACGAAGTGCCCCAGGCGCTGATTCACCTCTTTGAAGTCATCCACGTCAACCAACAGGAAGGACAAGGGACGCCCGGTGCGGTCACAGCGTCTGATCTCTCGGGGGATGGCCTCGTCAAAGAAGCGACGGTTATAAACCTGGGTGAGCGGGTCGCGCATGACCTGCTCGTGCTCTTTCTCCAACTCCTGGGATTGGAGCCAGTGGCGGCGGCGGAGTTGCTCCAAGGAGCGCTTGCGGTCGATCAGATACACATTGAGCAGGATGACCAGCGCCACCAAGCCAAACAAGACCAGCCAGACAAACCGCGTGGCTGTCGGCGAGAGGGCTTGTGACGCGGTAGCTTCCGCATACACGTAAATGAGCAGACCGCCGGCAAACACGGTGAGCAACAACAGCGCGATGGACCACAGCTCCCAGTCGCGCCGCTCGACCTCCCGGAAGGCCTTCTCGGGGTCGGCGCCCTCGATCCGCTTGTCTCCCTCGGTCACACTCATCGGACTCCGCTCCGAAATCCCAAACTAGGAACGCTTGCCGAAGCCTGTCCGCACCTGCTCGCCCCACTCGCGGGGCCGGCGAAAGTAGTCCAGGATGCCCTCCAACCGCCACCACAACATCAGTTGGTGATACCCAACCTGTTTGGCGAGGGCAAAAAAGAGCAACCGCAACAGCTCGCGCCAGGAAGTATAGCGCCGAAAAGAAAACTCCTCCAGCAAAACCCCGGAGATGGCAAACACGATTCCCACCAAGAACGCCATCGCCAGATAGAGCTGAAAGTAATTGGTATCCAGCCAACCCATCCACCAAATCCAGGGCACGAAGAAATAACCAAAAAGTTCCACCAGCGGCGCCGAGGCTTCCAATGCAAAGTAGGGAAGCGCCAAAAAGCCCACCACTCCCTGGCGCGGCCGAAAGAAAATGTCCCAGTGCTTGGCAAGGACTTCAAGCAAGCCGCGCTGCCACCGTCGCCGCTGCCGCCGCAGCGCGCCCAAACGGGTCGGCACCTCGGTCCAACAAACCGGGTCGGGCACGAACACCACCCGATAGGGCCGGCGGAGCTGGCGGCAGTAGCGGTGGATCCGCACCACTACTTCCATGTCTTCTCCCACCGTGTCCCGCGCATAGCCGCCCACCGCTCGCAGGATGTCGGTGCGAAACGCTCCGAAGGCGCCGGAGATGATGAGCAGTCCGTTCAGCCAGCTCCACCCCAGCCGTCCCTGCAGGAAGCCGCCCAAGTATTCGACCACCTGGAACACCGCCAGCCGCTCCGATGGCAGGGCGACGCGCAGGATGCGTCCGTCGGCCACCTGGCAGCCGTTGGCAATGCGCACAATGCCGCTGCAAGCCACCACAGTGTTGTCTTCAATGGCGGCGCGCATCACCCGCAGCAGCGCCTCCTCTTCCAGAATCGAGTCGGCATCCACCGAGCAGACCCAGGGAGTGCGGCTCAGGTTGATGCCGGCGTTGAGCGCATCGCTCTTCCCGCCATTGACCTTGTCGATCACCATCAGGCGGCGCTCCAAGGTGGAAAGGTAAATGCCGCGAACGCGCTCGGTGGGCAAGCGGGCATGGTAGGCAACGTCGGCGCGCCGGAGTGAAAAGGAGCGGATCAATTCGCCCAGGGTGTCATCGGTGCTGCCGTCGTTGATGACCACGACTTCCAACCTGGGGTACTGGAGGCCGAGCAGCGCGTGCACGCTTTCAACAATGGTGGCCGTTTCATTGTAGGCCGGAACCACCAGCGTCACCGGAGGCGTCATGTACGACCCCATCAGTTGCTCCGGCACCAACAGTCGCGCCCAGCGTGGTTGGGTCCCAATCCCGTAGAGCGACACCAAGAACAAAAACAGGTAGTACGCATAGAAGAGCGCGTAGAAGGTGATGATGAAGCCGCTGACGAGGAAGAAAATGAGTTCCACCAAGTTCATGGGCTCGCCTCAGGCCGCGCCAACAGCACTTCGATGGTCCGGCGGGACTCTGCGTCCAGCGTGCGCGATTCCAGCAATTCTTGCAGGGGCGCCCGCGCCGAGGAGCCGGCGTGCTCGTCCACCAAGCGCAGCAACTCCCGGCGGACGGCGTGGTCGGGGTGCAACTCGATGGCAGAAAGGGTGGCGGCGAATTTTTGCGCGCGCAGCAACTCGATGATCAGCTCCTGGCTGTTCTCCCGGACCAAAGAGATGGGCGAGCAAATGCGGTTGACGGCCTCCCAGGTCTTGCCTTCGCGTTCCAGCACAGTGATGAGCGCTTCGAGGGCGTAGCGGTCGTCCAGCTCCTCCCGGATTCGTTCCAGCAAATAGACCGGGTCACTGATGAATTTGTGGATCGCGGTGGCGGCTTTCTGGCGCACGCGCCAGTCCCTGTCCCGCATAGCCCACAACAGGCGATCGTGGACTTCCGGCAACCGAATGCGCGAAAACGCATCTATGGCCTGTAACCGTACGTACCAGACTGGGTCAACGGCCAGACGCTCGATCGCTTCGAAGGCGCGCGGCTCGCCGGTCCGACCCAAGGCGCGCGCCACTTTGGCCCGCACTTCAGGATCCGCATCGGCCGCCGAAGGAATCAAGGCGGTAACATCACGGGGAGACACCACTTCGGCCAGAGCGGCCGCCACCACCGCGCGCACCAGCGGCAAAGGGTGATCCAAAAAAGGCAGCAGACGGTCGGACGCCCCCTCTCCGCAGCGAATCAAAGCGGAGAGCACCGGCCGGGTCTCCCGAGGTCTCCTCCGGATGAGAAAATTCACCAGCCCTTCGATGGCCTCGGGGTCGCCCAACAGGTCCAACGCGTTCAGCACCGCCGCCTGAATTTCGCTCGGCGCCCGGTGGAGCAACCCCAGCAGATCCGGCAGCGTGTCATGGCACTGCATGCGCCCCAGCACCAGTGCCGAGCGAGCCTGCTCCCACTTGCCTCCGCGATGCAGGCGCGCGCGCCGCGCGTTAAAAAGGCCCCAGGTGCGAAACAGCGATTGCAGCCGCGCGCGCTCCTCTTCTGTCGCCGTCCTCCACCACCCCAACAGGACTTCTTCCGCCACCGCCCGCTCCCACCCGAACCGTAAGGAAGGCACACGCTCGGGAAGGCCGCCGCCTTCCAGGGCCACTTCGACAATGCGGACCCACAACAGGCGGCGCTCATCCTTGATAGAAAAGAAGCGGCGCTTGACAAAGCGGCGCAGGAAGACACCGGCGACAAACGCCAGGTTGAACAGAACCAAAATGACCAGTAGGTCTCGCGTGAGAACCTCCCGTCCTCAGCCTCTCGGTTGAGCGCGATTATACGGAGGCCTTCCTCCATCGCCAACAGCTATAATGATTGCGCTTCCTTGCCGACCCGACTATCATGCCCTTGCCGACAGCGCCCGCTGGGAGAGCCTTGAGAAAACGCACAGGCTGGCATCGGAACTCTGGCGGTTCCATCCTTAATTTTCTCTTCTGCCTGACTCTTTCTCTTCTGCTGGTTTCTGTGTGCCTGTCCGCCCAGCCGATCCAGACGGATCGAGCCCAAGCCATGCGCCGCGCCCGAGAATTGGTGGAGGCGCAGCAGTATGACGCCGCGCTGGAAATCTTCGGGCGCTTGGCCGCCCTGAATCCGCGCGACCTCGAAGCCCGTAACTGGATGGCCCGGCTGGAAAGCTGGAAAGGCAACCACGCGCAGGCTGAACAACTCTACCGGAGCGTCCTGGCTGACGCTCCCGGCGACCTGGAAGCGGAGTTGGGTCTGGCGGACGTGTTGGGCTGGCAGGGGCGCTACTCCGAAGCCCTGAAGCGATTGCTTGACCTGCAAACTCGCCAGCCCGCCAACGCCGAAGTGCTGCTGCGCCTGGGCAGAATCTCCCGTTGGCAGCGCAAGCGTCGCCGGGCGCTGCGCTACTACCGCGAAGTGCTCGCCCTTGATCCCGGCAACGCCGAAGCGCGCGCGGGGATAGATATCCTCGCGGCGCAAAAACCCTTCCGGTTGGAAACCGGCTACTTCACCGAGGAGTTCGACTTCACCGGCAACACCCACGGCCAGCGCATCTCGCTTCTCTACCAGGACCATCACCGCCTCACGCTCCTGGCCGCCTTCCACTACCAGAACAAATTCAACCAGAACAACACCCGCGCCACCGCCGGCGTCACCTATCGCTTTGGGGAACGCACCTGGGTGCGGGGCGAGTTCAGTTGGGCGCCCGCCGGCGACACGGTAGTCGCCAACCAGGACTACACCCTCGAAGTTACCCAGGGCGTGCACCCGCGCGTGGCAGTCGGCGGCGGCTACCGCTTCCTCAACTTCCGCGACGCCGAGGTCCAAGTGCTGACCGCCCAACTCAATCTGGACCTGCGGGCCGACCTCCATCTCAACCTCCGCTATACCCCCGCCCACACCCGCTTCCAACTGCCCGCCCGCAGCGTTTGGAACCACAGCGGCGGCACCCGACTGCTCTGGGACATCAACCGCACCTTCAGCCCATATATCTCCTATGGCGTGGGAACCGAGAATTTCACCGGCGTCTCGGCTGATCAACTGGGCCGCTTTGCCGCCCAGACCTACGCCGGAGGCGCTGTGGTACATCTGACCCCAACGCAGGGCTTCCGCCTGGGTTACTACTTCCAGAACCGCACCCAGGGCCGCCGCGAACAAGGCTTCGGGATTTCCTACTTCTTCAGTTTCTAACTGAATGGCTGAGTTTGCGGAGGGCAGGGCTTTGCTGCTCCTGCTTGTCCCGGGCAGTGTGGAGCGAGCCTGTCAAAAGGTGTCGTACCAAGAACGAAACAAAGAGACGGGAGAAGCCGCAAACAGTCCACGGCACAGCCTCAGCGGGCGGCGGAGGCGTGCGGGTTCCGGTAACCGTACACTTTGGAACAGTAGTAGTAATAATCGGGCGAGCGCAGGTCGACCGCATTCAAGACCGCGCCCAGCACGCGGGCGTTGGCGTTGAGCAGGAGCTGGCGGCTGTGGCGGAGCCCTTCGCGCGTGGTAGCGCCCGACCGCACCACCAGGATGACCCCGTCCACCAGCACCGAAAGCACCGTCGCATCGGTCACCGAAAGCAGCGGCGGGGAGTCCACCACCACGTAGTCGTACTCCCGGCCCAACCGGAGGAGCAACTCTCGCATCCGTTCGGCAGACAGCAGCTCGGCGGGGTTGGGCGGCACCGGCCCGGCCGGAAGTACGCAGAGGTTGGGCACCAACGTGGTCGCCACCAGCCCGTCTGCCCCCGGCGCCCCCGCCAGGTAGGCGCTTAAGCCGCCCGAACCGTTGCTGGGAAGAAAATTGTGAATCGAGGGCTTACGCAAGTCCGCGTCCACCAGCACCACCCGGTCGCCGCGCTGCGCCAGGGCGATGCTCAGATTGACGGCGGTTGAGGTCTTGCCTTCCACCGGTTGGCCGCTGGTCACCAGCAGCACACGCGGCGGCCGCTCGGGGACGGACAGCATGACCCAGGTGCGCAACGAACGGAAAGCCTCGGCCAGCGGCGATTGCGGCTGGTGATGGGTGGCCAGAGCCACCCCCGACTTCTCCGCCTCGGCCGCGGGCGATAAAGAATGGACGGAGTGATTCCGCTGCAGCGTGTTGGCCAGCGGCACCACCGCCAAGGTGGCCAGCGCGCCGTAGCGTTCCACCTCGTCCGGGGTCTTGACGGTATTGTCCAGGTGGTCGCGCAGGAAAGCTAATGTGATTCCCAGCGGCAGACTCACGCACAGCGCCAACAGCACATTCAAGCCCAGCCGCGGACTGTAGGGCTCCAGCGGCACCCGGGCCGGGTCCACTACGCGGATGTTGCTTGAGCGCAGGCCGGAGGTGATGCCGGCTTCCTCCAACCGCTGCAACAACGAATCGTAGAGCTGCTTCTGGCCGGCGGCTTCCCGCTTGAGAATGTTGTACTGGATCAGGCGCTGGTTGAGCTGGTTAACGTCCGCCTTCTGCTGCTCCACCAGTTGCCGCACCAACTCTTCGCGCTTCAGCGCCGCTTCATAATTCGCCTGCAAACGATTGCGAATGGCCTGCTGCTGCGCCCGCACTTGTGCCTCCACTTCGGCAATCTGCTCTTGCAGGCGACGCATGCGCGGGTGCTGAGGGCCCAGTTGCGTGCGCCTTTCGGCTTGGCGGGCGCGCAGCGCAGTCAGACGCTCCGAGAGCGTCGTCAGCAGCTCATCCTGCAAGAAACCTGTCCCCTGGCTGGCGGCTGCTTGGCGATGGAGGGATTCCCGGGCCACGCGAGCGGCTTCCGCCACCGCCAGTTCCCGATTCAAGTCGGCCAAGCGCTGCGTGTGGATGTTCTGCTTCTCACCGGTGGAGAGCAAGTTGGTGCGCCGCTCAAAGTCGTGCAGTTGCTCGTCCGCCCTCTCCACCCGCGCGCGCAGCTCGCGCAACTGCTCCCCCAGCCAGTCGGAGGCTTTGCGGGTGGCCTCATACTTGGTGCGGAAATTGTGCTCGATAAAGTTATGGGCGTGGGCATTGGCCACCCGGGCCGCCTGCTCCGGATCGGTGGAGTAAAAACGAACTTCGACCAGCCACGTGTTGGGCACCACAATCACGCGCAGATCGTCCAGGAATTGCCGGATCAACTACGACTCGCGCTGATCGCTCAAGCCGGACTCCAACGCGAGCGCGCCCACAGCCACCCGGGCGTTTTCCCTCCCGCCCAAGGCCGGCTCGCGCTCCCAGTCGAGAGCGCGGATGGTCTGCGCGGCCAGGGTCTCGCTTTCCAGTACGTGGATTTGGGTACGCAGGTAGTCCTGAAAACCCCAGCGGTCCACCGCCATCGTATCCTGGACCAGGGTGGTGGGGCTTTCGCGATCCAAGGCGATGCGCGCCACAGCTTCGTAGCGTTTGGGAAGGCGCAGAGAGACCAGCGCCACCGCCAGTACCGTGGCCACTACAAACGCCAGAATGGTAAAGCGATATTTGCGCAGCACGCGCAGATAGTCGCGCAGGTCAGTGCGGCTGCGGCCAGCATCGGCGGAATCGAACCCGGGTCGGCCGGCAAACGGTTGCTGCCCCGCTTGCGGTTGAACCGCTTGCCTGCGAACCAGATTATCTTCCGGTTCCACAGTTCTCTACCCCCCCCCCGCCAACACCCCCGTGACTGGTCAGATTAAGGAAAAGCGAAAAGAGCGGCAGACACCTTCATCCCCTCCGGCGCTCCCCGCTGTCCTTATGTCAGTAATGAGGTGAGCCCCAAGAAAACTGCCATCGCCGCCCTCATGGTAGGCAGCGGCGCTGTGCCTGTCAAGGAATCTGTCGGCTTACTTGGCCGGTGCGGCCCTTGCGAGGTCTGCGGTATAATGCCGCATGTTTGCGCGTCGGCTGAAAGTGGAAGTTTCAGTGGAGGGGGAGCGCCGCGCCTGCCCGCTCGACTGGCTGGACAGCTTTTGCATGCGGCGCTTCACCGGCGACGCCGCCTTTGACGACACCTTGCCCCAGGCCGAAGGCGTGCTGGAAGCCGGCTTCCGCGTCAACTCCGACCGTCTGGCGGAGGAGCTGAGCGGCTGGCTGACCCGAAAGAAAGGCATGGGCAAGAAAGTGGCTGTCCACATCAGCGAAGAAGGAGGGAACTCCGCATGACCGCGCCGCGCCTGGGCGAGCTCAACCCGCCGCCACGCATCCTGCTCGGCCCCGGGCCCAGCAACGTCGACCCGCGAGTCTATCGGGCTATGCTGGCCCCCGTCCTGGGCCACCTCGACCCGGACTTTCTGCAGATCATGGACGACGTGCAGGTTCTGCTCCGGCGGCTCTTTCAAACCTCGAACCGTCTGACCTTCCCCGTCTCCGCCACCGGCAGCGCCGGCATGGAAACCGCCATGTGCAACTGCCTGGAGCCGGGCGACACGGCCATCATCACCGACGCGGGTTACTTCGGCGCCCGGCTGGTGGAGATGGCCCGCCGCACCGGCGCCGAAGTCATCGCCCTGGAATCCCGGCACGGCACGGCGGTCGAGCCGCAGCAGGCGCGCGACGCGGCCCGAGGAAAGAAAATCAAAGTTCTGGGCGTTACTCACGGCGAGACTTCCACCGGGGTGGCGCACAACCTGGCCGACTTCCGCCAAGTGGCCGACGAGTGCGACGCCCTGCTGGTGGTGGACGCCGTCGCCACCGTCGGCGGCATGCCACTCAAAGTGGACGAGGAACGCATCGACGTTTGCTTTACCGGCTCGCAGAAATGCCTGAGCGCCCCGCCCGGCTTGGCGCCCTTCACCGCCGGCGCCCGCGCGGAGGAAGCCTTCCGTCAGCGCAAGACCAAAGTTACCAGTTGGTACTTCGACCTGACTTACATCATGAAATACTGGGGCGGCGAGCGCACCTACCACCACACCGCCCCCATCTCCATGGTGTACGCCTTGCGGGAAGCCCTGCGCCTGATCGATGAAGAGGGCCTGGAGGCCCGCTGGGAGCGCCACCTGCGCCACCAGCGTGCGCTGGTGGCCGGGCTGGAAGCAATGGGGCTGGAGTTACTGGTTGCGCCGGCCCAGCGCATGACCACCGTCAGCGCTGTCCGCGTCCCCACCGGGGTCGAAGACGTAAAGATTCGCGGCCGGCTGATGGAAGAGTTCAATATCGAAATCGCCGGCGGCATCGGCGAACTCAAGGGACGCATCTGGCGCATCGGCACCATGGGCAGCTCCTGCACGGCGAACAATGTGCTCCTGCTCTTGGGCGCGCTGGAGAAGTGCCTGCTCGAAGAAAGCTTCAAGCTGCCGCCCGGCGGCGGTGTGGCGGCTGCAGCTCAAAACTACGCGCAGACGCCGGCGTCTGCCGCCCCTTAGTTTGGGCGGCAGACGATACTCACGGAAATGGACATGATTCTCCCCGCCAAAGTGATGTCGGAACTGGTCGAGCCGTTCGTGGTGCGCGGGCGGCTGACCGGAGAGAAATACAAAGTCCACTTCTCCCATCTCTGGGTGGGCATGACCACTCGGCACGCCGACACCATCGACTGCAAGTTCCTGGTCAACGGCCGCAGCGTCGTCATCGGCTTGGCGCACCTGGGCTTCGTCGAGTTCAAACAGCGAGCCGGGCGCTCGCTCACCGACGCAGAAGCCGCCGCTGTGGCCGCCGCCTTCCTGCGGGAGTTTCTCGCTGGCGACCACACGCTGCCCAGCCAGCCGCTCCCTGTCTCCCGCGAAGAACTCCTCCGCCTGGCCGAGCAACTCGGTCTGCTTGCTCGGAACCAGTAAGAGGCCCAATCAGGGACTCCAGCTATACCTTCAGAGGAACAGGGCTTTCAGTGCGGTGACAGTGAAATTACTTGCAGTTTCGTCTGCAATATCTTGCGCTCATGTGAGACTTGGCTCCTGAACCTTGAATCCTACCCGGTGTAAGTGGGGGCAGCCCCACCGGTTGCAAGCGACCGGCAAGAGTGAAATTTGGCACAAGAATTGCTACCCTTCAGGCAAAAGAGTACGTTTCCTGACATTGCCCTCTATGGCACTTGGGGTATAATGGCAAGAAATTCACGGCAAATCTTGACAATCGAGATGGGAGGGGAGATCACACCATGATTCGATTCAAGAGCAGTATAGGAATTCTACTTCTGCTGGTGCTGTTGGTTCCTGCGGGGCTGTCCGCCCAGAGGGGCCAAGGAGACCCGAAGGTTCTGGCGATGATGCACCGGGTCAACAAGCAACTCGCCGCCCAGGGACTCAACATCGCTGTTGAACAGATTGAGTTCTTCACATTCGGCCTTGGGCGGCCCGGCAACCGGATTCACCAGCAAGCGTTTCGGTGGGTTGCGGGCGACCCGCGCCGGCTTGCCACCGGCATCAATATCACCTACCTCGTGGACCAAAGCGAAGGCGCGACGGCGAGCGGCTTGAGCAACCTCGCAACCGAGGGCGCGATAGATAGCGCGATAAGTACATGGGATACGGAGAAGTGCTTGAGAAAAGTGAAAATCAATAAGCGAGCCGACGATGGCGCCGATCCGGACATCTTCGACTCCTTTTTCGGCTTCGGCGGCTCCGGCGACCCGTTTCTGGCCGACATCGTAAACGCGGGCTGGCTCCCCAGGGCGTACTTCGAGGCGGTGGGAGGACCGGGCGGTGGCCGCGGCATCCTGGCCTTCTCGGTGACCTTCATCTTCGTTGACGATAATAGCGGTAACCCCACCGACATCAATGGCGACAACTACCTGGATACCGCCCTGAACGAGGTCTATTACAACGACACCTTCGGAGATCCCGGTGATGACCGTGTGGGCAACCCCTGGGGGATCAATATTCCGTTGCCCGGGATTGACGTCCAGACGGTGGCGCTACACGAGAACGGCCATTCTCTCGAGGTCGGCCACTTCGGACCACCACCGGATGCGGTC